>CAJTVR010000037.1:0-38776 GCA_910580075.1 uncultured Eubacterium sp.
CATTGAATTCAACTAACTGTGGAAAGAACCTATCTACCGTTTACGAAAAAGGACTCAGTAAAAGTACTGAATCCTCATTGTCGGCGCATAAAAACCAAGCTATGCAATTGTTAACCTTATGTAATAAAACAATCGTCTATTCTACAGTAAATTAAGTTCTAATAAACACTTTCTTTTGTCCTATCTTTAAAAACATATTTCATAACAAACCATAACATTCCTAATAGCTCTACCACAGTTACACTTATATAATACTTTAAAAAATCTAATATACTTGCTGAAATATTATTTTTAATAAAAGAAAATTGAAAAACTACTGATGATATTACAATCAAAATAATAATGTTAAAAAAAATCATTTGTACCCAAATAAGCCACGAAACTAGCCTTAATAACTTATTTCTAAATTTATATTTTTGTATAGCATTATTCTCTTCAATAGAATCATTAAAATCTACTATAACATTATCTGTATTACTTTTTTGAGCAGTTATATCATTTGATTGATCACAACTCTGTTGTCCACTATTCAAACGTTCCTTTAATTCTTTCAGCTCTTTTAGTTCCTTTATATCATTTAAATTTATAAACATGGCGGAACCAACTTCTCTCTCTCATCATCATAATAAGTCATTTTTAATTCTGTTAACCTTTGAATCATTAAAGTCTTAGGCACTTCAAACACTTCTGACAACTTATTTAAAGACGGTAAAATTAATCTTGAATGAATAATTCTTAACTGCTCTTCTGGAATCAGTAATTCACTTGCAAAATCATTTGCTTCTTTTTCTTCTTTATTGATTACTTGCTCTTCATCACAAAGCATCTCTATATAATCATCCTTCAAAAGATTTTCATGTAAACAACAGTGTCCTAATTCATGTGCAATTGTAAATCTTTTCTTTTCTAAATCATCATCATTTTTATAGTATATCCCAACATCTTGTTCATTAAAAAGAACCAAACCTGAAATACTTCCTGGCTTTTTTTCAAGAGCTCTTTCTAGATCACTAAACGACGACGCTATTTTTATTACACCTAATTTATCTAAAATCAAATCTAAATCGATTGGGATAGAAAAAACATTCACTTCTTTTAAAATATCTAATGGTTTTTTCCCTGCTAATTCATTCAATTTCATACACATAATATCACCTACTCTCATATTTATCTCTTTATAACTTAAACCAATATATATAAATTATACCATAAATATGAATAAATCTTCATATTATTTAAAAGTTAACACCCAACTAAGTGCTTGTATTCATTAATTTCCATAGGATAGTTTTCAATGTATAATTTGACATATCTTCAACATCTATAGGTAAATTAGCTAAGTCTTCTTCTGATAAAAGAAATGCAACTGCAAATAAATTTGCCTCAAATTCTTTCTCTGATTTTTCTCCATCAAATCTACTTCCCTCTTTATGTAGTATAATATGTCCTAATTCATGTGCACAAAGTACCCTTCGGCTATTTAAATCATATTCCTCATTTATTATTATCAACTTCTTGCCACCATGTGTAGCACACCTTGCTGTCAAAACCTGTTTTGAATCCGGTATATATGTCACTTCATAATTATAATGTTTTGCTAATTCTAAAGGATCATTGCTTGTTCTCTTTAATGTTTGAGCATAAGATACAATGCTTTTATAATGTACTTTTTGCTTTTGCATAACCGTTTATCCTTTCTATTATAAATATAATCCGCTATATTCATAATGTCAATGCCAAAATGAAAATTTTGTAAAGATATGTCAGTATTTAAAATCGATTATGCAAAAATAATTCACTGGTTTCAAAAACGTTAACATTTATCTGCTTATATGTTCTTTAATCTGTCAAAAGTAATATTTTTCACTTCGGAAAAATCTACAGCCAATCCTAATATAATTCTCTTTGTCCAGATTTTACGACCCTGAGATTACTATTCTCCGCTTTCACTACTCTGTACACTCTTAACCTGTACTGCAATTCCCTGGCTTCTTAAATACTGCACAGCCATATCCAGCAGACTTCCATTACTGACCGTTTCATTTATTGTATCTCTCCACACATGCGGCTTATGTTTTTCTTCCATACCTCCATGCAGACTTGTATCTGCCCACTCTGCCACCTGGAACCCGGCTGCATTTACATAATCGTCTATTGAGTTATAATCTATGTATACAAATAAACGTACACCATTGCTGTAAGGTTTTGCATCTGCTTTGACAGCGGATCGAAGGAATGCAAATGTCCATCTATAGCTGTCTGGTGTCCATCCAGTATAATATTCATCCAGAAAATAGTTCAACGTCTGGTATACCCTCTCTGCCATCACATCCACCATTTTTGTCATTACTGGCATAAGGGTTTTCTGCAAATCATTCATGTTATTGGTCTTTTTGGGTATTTACAGCATCTCCTTTCATTACTCCTTTTTCAATCAGCGTGTTTCTCTGCTGTGCTGTACAGATGCATTTATCACTCAGTCCTGGAAATCCATTCTCAATATTTTTTCTGTATCTGCTGTTCATTCTGTCCTTTAATTTAGTGTTGCGGTGGTAATTTACCGTAACATATGGAAACCTTCTTTCGTCTTCATCGTCAAAATTTCAAAATATAATTTAATTGGACTAATTTTTATTGGATTGCTGCTTCTTTCAAATTATTGCTGGCAATAAAATTTGGATTTTATTCTTTTGAAATGAGTTATTAAATGGCACAAATGGGATTCAAACGTAGAATAGAAGTGTAAGATTGGATTATAATGCAGCTTTTGATGTACAGCCAATTATGAAGTTTTTTGTTACTATATACAAGAATTCATGATATGCCTCTGTGACACGTTGTAATAGCTGAAGAGAGACTTTTAGTTTTTAGCAGTATGAGTTTTTGGCACTATAATAAGCGTATTATCAATCATAGAAAATCAATAATACGCTTATAACAATGTCTAAATACTTTTATATGTACATAAAAGGGATTGTATCTGTCTACTATCCGTATATGCTTCATGTGTAGCCATGGCTGAACACCTCTGCGGCAGTGAAGAAGAATTCGTCGCCCAGATGAATCAGAAAGCCGCAGACCTTGGCATGAAAGATACACACTTTGTCAACTGCTGCGGGCTTTCTGCAGACGGGCATGTAACAAGTGCCTATGACATCGCGCTGATGGCCAGGGATTTAACGACCCGCCACCCGCAGATTCACGATTACTGCACCATATGGATGGAAAACATCATACATAATACCAGAAAAGGAGCCACGGAATTCGGCCTTGCGAATACGAATAAACTGCTCAAACAGTATCCTTATGCTACCGGGCTGAAAACCGGCTACACCTCGACTGCAAAGTACTGTCTGGCAGCCACTGCCGAAAAAGACGGGGTAAAGCTGATTGCCGTCCTTATGGCTGCTCCGGACATCAAATCCCGTACCGCCGACGCACAGACACTCTTAAATTACGGCTTTTCTGTCTGCCGCGTCTATCAGGATCAGGCACCGCCGAAACTGCCGGAGCTTGCGGTTAAGCAGGGAGAAAAAGATTCCGTAGCGCTTGCCTACGAATCCCGGATGACCTATGTCAGCACAAGCGGCGAAGACCTGGGTAATATAACAAGAAAAATCAAACTGCCCAAATCAGCCGATGCGCCTGTCAGAAAAGGTGATACAGCCGGAAAAATTATTTATTACCTTGGAGATAAAAAGCTCGGGCATGTAAATATCCTGTATTCAGCCAGCGTAAAACATGCTGCGTTTTCCGACTATTTTTTAGGACTGCTGCACAAACTGTTCTTTTTATAACAGACTCCGCAGCACTGCCAGGCTTATGGAGCTGATACCGCCCCCACTGCCTGGCTCACAAAACTGATACCGCCGCCCCCACTGCCTGGCTTTCAAAGCTGATGCCGCTTTCTAAAGCAGCGGTGCAAACAGTTTTAACACTGTCTGGATAATCCGGATGATGATGTGTGGTTCAATCCATTCTTCCTTTAAAATCTGGCGGGAACAGGCAAATGTACGTTCCATGTCGTCCCGAAGCTGCATTACCGCCTCGCTGCAGTACATCCAGACACCGCATTCAAAATGAAGGTACAGGCTGCGGTAATCTAAGTTAATACTGCCTACCGCAGCCGTGTCATCATCACACAGAAAGCATTTTGCATGGATAAATCCCGGTGTGTATTCATAAATTTTAATCCCGGCTTCTAATAATGCTTTGTAATTTGACCGCGTCATTAAAAAGATCATTTTTTTATCCGGAATTCCTGGCGTTACCAGCCGGACGTCTACGCCGCTTTTTGCTGCGTTGCACAGCGCTGTCAGCATTTCCTGGTCTATAATCAGATACGGTGTATAAATATAAAGATAATCCTTCGCCCTGCTGATCATATTCAGGTATACATTTTCTCCTACATTTTCCCTGTCAAGGGGCGTGTCTCCGTAAGGCTGGACAAATCCGTGCTCTGCCGTCTCATCCGGCATCCTGCAGCGGTATTTTTCGCAGTCGTCTTTTTCATGGCGGATATAGTCCCACATTTCCAGAAACATGGCTGTAAAGTTCCATACACCCTCGCCTTTTAGCCGGATACCGGTATCCTTCCAGTAGCCGAATCTTACTTTTTCATTGATATATTCGTCTGCGATATTAATGCCGCCTGTAAATCCCCATATGCCGTCCGCAACCAGTATCTTACGGTGGTCCCTGTTATTCATGACAATGCTTAGAACCGGGCGGAACCGGTTAAATACCGCGCAGCGGATACCAATGTTTTCCATCCGGTGTACAAAATCAACCGGAAGCGTCGCCACGCAGCCGATATCGTCATAAATCAGACGTACTTCCACGCCCTTTTTTACTTTGCGTTCCAGCGCCTCCAGCAGCTGGTCAAACATCTTTCCGGGCTGTATAATAAAATACTCAAGAAAGATAAAATGCTCTGCCTGGTTAACGGCTTTTAGCATATCGGCAAACATCATTTCACCGCAGGGATAATATTTCGTTTCCGTATGTTCATAAACAGGAAATTTAGCCTGGCGCAGAATATAAGAGGACTGGCGGAATGCATTTGCATCCGTTTCCTTCACATGTTTTAAGACCTGCGGATCCTGTTTTAAATGTGTTTCAATCCGCAGATTGACAGCCTCCATCCCTTCGCTTGTTCTTTTTGTAAGCCCGGGCCTTCCAAATACAAAATAAATCACAATCCCAAGCAGCGGCACAATCAGCAGCAGGAAAGTCCACGCCAGCTTTGCCGCCGGATTTCCAGGCCTGCTGACCACATAAACAGCTGTTACCACGCCAAGGACTATGACAAACAGATTTGCAAAGGTATGCTGGATGCTGAACTGATACAGGACCATATACAGCCATACCAGCTGTATCATAATGCCAAGCGCCACGACAAACAGGCGGCTAAACAGTTTCTGAATGATTTTCCTGACGATACGAAGCGCCTTCATTAACAAACCCAAAGCTAATCTCCTTTACTCTTATGCCTAAAAATATCTTCATATAGTCTGCGGGCCCGCCGTTTTCTTATTCAAGCCGCGCAGTCCTGTCTGTATATGCTTTTGTCAGCAGCTTAACAGTTTTCTCACATCCAGCGTTCCCCAGCAGGAAGCATCCGGGTCAGACGCGAGCTTTTCATAAAAACGCAGTTTTAATTCCGCTGCGGACAGGCGCGGATATTTATCATAAGCCAGTGCACACGCGCCGGATACAACAGCTGTAGCCATCGAAGTACCGCTTTTAACAGTATACCCATTATTTTCGAAATGACAGCTTTTTATTTCAGTACCAGGAGCTAAAATTTCCGGCTTGCATACACAGCTGTCCGTAGGGCCTACACCGCTGTAGCCTGGAAACAGCCCCCTTCTGCGCACAAACTGCTCCCTGTCGTCGCTGGATCCGACAGTCAGCACTGTGCTGCTGGCTCCTGGAATGGTGACACTGCTGCTGGAAGGACCTCCGTTTCCCGCTGCTGCTACTGTAAACACACCGCTGTCCCACATGCGGTCTACCCATTCGAGCATCTGTTCGCGTTCCCTGCTCTTTGACTGCGGCAGCATTCCGACAGAAATATTCGCTATACGGATATGATACCGTTCCCTGTTTTCCACAATCCATTTCATCGCATCGAGTACATCTTTTGTATTTCCATTCCCGGTGCGGTCTAATACTTTCAGCACAATCAGCACTGCCGAGGGTGCCACGCCGCGAAACCGCCCCCTGCTCATACGCCCGCTGCCCGCAATAATTCCAGCAATATGGGAGCCATGCCCGTTATCATCATAAGGCTGCCTTCTGTGGCTGCAAAAATCCCGGAACACCCGTATACGCTCCGCATAATCCGGGTGCAGGGAAATCCCGGTATCTAAAATCGCCACGCCAATGCCGCGTCCCGTATACCCTAGCCTGTGCATCTGGTCACAGTTAATTAAATTACGTACCCTGTCCATAAACACGCAATCCTGCATTTTTTATTATCATATGACAGGCAGGTTCAAAGAGTGAAAGACAGTAAGCAAAAACGTGTCTGGAAGCCTGTCTCAGCAGTCTCCAGACACGCTTCTCCATCTGCAAATCGCGTGTATTACATATTATTTTGCATACTTTTCGATGCAGCTTACAATCTCGTCCTGTACCGGGAGCACTTTCTTAAGAACCTCTTTTGCTTCCCCGGGCTGTCCGGCCCGAAGCAGGTTCATAATTTCCGTATACGCCTCAAATACAGGCGTAATGGAAAGATTGCCGGATGTTCCTTTTATAGCATGTGCTTTTTCTTTGACGTCCTCATAATCCGACTCGTCAAAATCAGGATCCACTGCCTGACCCCTGATTGCTTTTACAAATGTATTCAGCAGTCTTGTATACAGAGCTTCATTGCCCCCGAGCCTTTTTAAACCGCCGTCAATATCCACCCCTAACGCTTTTAAATCCTCAAATAATCCCATAACTTTTTCACCTCCTGTAATTTATTTATTTCTGAATTAATATTTCCCAAAATCGGAATCCAGATCATCCAGTTCAATCTGTGCAGGCACTGTATTTTCATGATAGCTCTGGTCTATATCTGCCACGTTTCTTATATACTCTTCCCGGAGAATAAACTTGGCTACCAGATTCTTCAGCATTTCTGCCTGGCTTGACAGTTCTTCGCTGGCTGCCGCACTTTGTACTGCGGTTGAAGAGTTTGTCTGTACCACGCTGGAAATCTGGTCTACTCCTACTGATACCTGGTCCACTGCCCCGGCCTGCACTTCTGCTGCACTTGCAATTTTTTCTACTGTGCCGCATGCAGCGCGCACCTGGTCTACTACCTGAATCAGGGATTTTGCAGTCGCATTTGTAATCTTTGTACCCTGGGTTACAGCGCCCATAACACTTTCGATTAAATCAGACGTATCTTTGGATGCCTCGGCACTCTTGCTGGCAAGATTGCGGACTTCATCTGCTACAACTGCAAAACCTTTTCCGGCTGTTCCTGCACGTGATGCTTCTACTGCTGCATTCAGCGCAAGAATATTTGTCTGGAATGCTATATCTTCAATAGTCTTAATAATTTTACCGATTTCATTGGAAGTACGGGTAATCTCTTCCATTGCCTTTGTCATATCTTTCATCTGCCTGTTGCATTCTTCTACCTTATCCCCGGCAGAACTTGACTGGTTTCTTGCTTCCGCTGCATTTTCTGCTGTTTCTTTTACCTGCTGGGAAATGCCGGATATTGTAGCAGCCAGCTCTTCTACAGAAGCTGCCTGTTCGGTAGCGCCCTGTGACAGTGCCTGTGCCCCGTAAGATACCTGGTTAGAGCCTGAAGAT
This sequence comes from uncultured Eubacterium sp., assembly GCA_910580075.1. Classification (GTDB taxonomy): domain Bacteria; phylum Bacillota; class Clostridia; order Lachnospirales; family Lachnospiraceae; genus Eubacterium_J. The sequence continues at coordinate 7,819 of CAJTVR010000037.1, forward strand.
ACCTGGTCAGCGCTGGAGTTAATCTGTGCAAGCGTACTGCTTAAGTCACGGTTCAGTTTGCGTATAGATGAAAGCAGGCCCTGGAAGTCACCGACATAGCGCTCCTCTGCTTTTGTACGGACATCAAAATTACCGTTTGACATCTCCTCGAGCAGTCTGGAAGCGTCAGCAATAATATCCCCGAGAATGGATTCCATATCCCGGAAAGCGTCTGCCAGACGTCCAAGCTCGTCTTTGGATTTATAGGATATGTCAAAATTAAAATTACCAGCTACAATTTTTCCTGCAGAAGCTTCCAGTTCCCTGATTGGTTTGGTAATCATTCCTGTCAGATACAGACACAGGACAATTGTAATAAACAGTGCTGCAGCTGCAAGTCCGAGCATGGACTTTGTAAGGGATGACTGAAGCTTTATTGTCTCCTGATAATTGCTCTCTGCTGCAGCATCCACATCCTCGCTGATCTGAATCAGCGCATCTACAGATTCCTTTACCAGAGGCTGATATTCTTCTACCAGCATTTTCTGGGCTTTTTCCATATCTGTATCTGCTATTTCGATAACCTCCTGCTGAAGACTGTATGCTTTATATAAAGAATCAGAAAAACGCTGAAAATCCTCTGAATTATCAGACAGATATTTACTCAGACTGACCGCATTTTCTTCCAGAAAACCCAGTTCTTTCTGCATATCCTCCATATATTCCTCATATCTTGACTCGTCCTTGTCAATTGTAATAAATGCGAGGTCTTTTACAACAATCTGCAGGCTGCGGCGCATGCTCATAACGCTGTTTGTCAGCTTGTATTCTGTATTAAAGAAACTCGTATACAGTTTCGAGCTTTTTCTCATTCCAGATGTAGCCATGTAAACTGTTGTACAAAACAGAATAATAATGATCATAAATGTTATCAGTAACTTTGTACCTATTTTTAAATTTTTCATAGATGCCTCCTTTAGTATTTCCCAAAATCGTCTTCCAGTGAAATTACAGGTTCACTCCTGTCGCTGGCATCATCGAAGTCTGAACTGTGACGCTCAAAAGACGATCCTGCGGACTGTCTGCCCGAACCAGAGCCAAGATTATAAATAGAAAGCATATCCCGCATTTTTGCTGCCTGATTGGAAAGTTCCTCACTGGCTGCAGCACATTCTTCACTTGTAGCTGAATTTGTCTGTACAACCTGCGATACCTGTGTAATTGCCTGTTCTATCTGGGCAACTGCAGTTGCCTGGTAATTTGAAGATTCTGCAATTCCGTCAATAATGCCTTCGCTTTTCTGTACAACTTTTGTAATTGTTTCCAAAGCACTTGCTGTCTCTTCTGCAATCTGGGAACCTGTGCTTACTTTTGTAATCGAATCTTCAATCAGTTCAGCTGTTTCTGCCGCTGCTGCTGCACTTTTTGCTGCAAGGCTGCGGACTTCTTCTGCAACTACCGCAAATCCTTTTCCGGCCTCTCCTGCCCTTGCAGCTTCTACTGCAGCATTCAGTGCAAGAATATTTGTCTGGAATGCAATATCATCAATTGTTTTTATAATTTTGGAAATACTTTCAGACGAATTATTAATTGCCTGCATGGCATCCATCATGCCCTGCATCTGTTCATTGCCATGCTTTACGTCTTCGATTGCCTGTTCAATCAGTTCTGCAGCAGAATTTGCCTGTTCTGCATTTTCCTTTGTCTTGTCTGCGATTTCATCAATGGAAGCCGTAATCTGCTCGATTGCGCTTGCCTGCTGCGTAGATCCCTGGGCAAGAGCCTGGCTGGCACTTGCAACCTGAGAGGAGCTGACCGTCACCTGGGCACCTGAGTCGCTGATATTTGACAGTGCATGAAAATTATCATCCACCAGTTTTTTTAATGAATTGCCTAAAAGGTCATCTGCAGATACAGGATTTACTGAAATCGTCAGGTTTCCGTTTGATACTTCTTCTGCAACGTGTGCCTGGCGTTTCGTATTCTCGATCAGCTTTGAGAACTCATCGATCAGCTGGCCAAATTCATCATTGCTCTGCTTTACCATTTTCACATCCACATGTCCGAGAGCGATCTCTTTGGCTGCTCTGGACAATTCTTCCACCGACAGGCGTATCTGACGGATTAGAGCTGTTGCTACAAATAAGATAATGATAACTGACACAATTCCCAGGGAATATGTAAAAATGGATGCATTTCTCGTATATCTTTCCAGCTCTTCCCCGCTATACCCGGATGCCATTCTTGTTGTAAGTTCACTGAATACGATATTCAGAATCATCATTACTATGGAAACAAAAAATCCAAGCATTAATTTTGCCCTTATCGTCAAGTTTTTCATTCTCCCGCTACCTCTCATTCTTCTTCAATTAACTTATTCTCAACAGCTGCCATATCCTGATCACTGAGCAGCTTATCAGGGTCTAACAGCAGTTTTACAGAGTCCCCGACTTTTCCAATCCCATAGATATACTTACGGTTTCCCTGATCAGCACGTGATATCGTAGGCGGCGGCAGAATATCGCTGTCTTTTATTTCTACCACGTCCGCAATCTTTTCTACAATCAGCCCGACCATCATAGTATTCACCTGAATGACTATGATACAGGTCCGGTCATTATATTCAAATGCATCCTGTCCAAAGCGCAGACGCACATCGATTACTGGTACAATTTTTCCCCTGAGGTTTATCAGCCCTTTAATGTATTCCTCTGTTTCTGGCACCATTGTAATAGCCTGAATCTGGATGATTTCATTTACATACTGAATTTTCAGTCCAAAATATTCATTACCGGACTTAAATGTCATATATTTGCTTTTATGCTCATCAATCTCACTGAATCCTAAATCCAGCAGATCTGCCGGAGTATTCATATTATCTGCCTCATTCATATGATCCTGCCATTCCTTTCTTTAATTTTGTCCGAGTAATCCGCCCGGGTCTAAAATCAGTGCTATGCTGCCGTCACCAAGCTGCGTACAGCCCGTCAGACCTTTTACTTTTTTAATATAAGAAGGAATCGGTTTTACAACGATTTCCTGTTTGCCGACTAAGGTATCCACAAACAATGCAATTTTCTTGTCATCTGCCTCAATAATGACCATCATGCCGTCTTCCACTGCTTCCTGATAACCGCTCAGCCCGTACCACTGGCCCAAACGGATTACAGAAAAGCATTCGCCTCGTATCATAATGTATTCATCCCCGTCTGGCTCATGAATCATCATATCTTCCCTGACACGGACAAACTCCTTAATGACTCCGGATTCCATTACAAACGAAGATCCGGCTGTTTCCATAACGATACCGTCTATGATCGCAAGGGTTAACGGGATTTTAAGGCTCATAATACTGCCTTCTCCAGGAGTACTTTCGATATCCAGCATACCGCCGATTTCCTGAATGTTACGCACAACGACGTCCATCCCTACGCCCCGCCCGGAATACTCTGTTACCTGCTCATTCGTAGAAAAGCCCGGAAGTGTAATAAACTGGTACACCTCTTTATCAGAATAAGAACTGTCCGGTCTTCCCGGATCTAAAATTCCCTGCTTTTTCGCCTTTGCAAGTATTTTATCCCGGTTCAGCCCGGTTCCATTGTCTTCAACAGTGATCCATACTTTTCCTGCCTCTGTCTTTGCAGACAGTGTGACCTTGCCTTTCGTTGTCTTTCCGCTTGCCTCACGCTCATCATTGGTTTCAATTCCATGGTCTACCGCATTACGTACCAGATGCATCAGCGGATCTGAAATATGTTCGATGATATTTTTATCCACTTCCGTGGAATCTCCTACCATTTCAAACTCAATGTCCTTGCCCAGCTTTCTGGACACATCAAATACGATACGGTTCATTTTCTGGAATGTATTCGTTAACGGAACCATTCGCATGGACATAATGACGTTCTGCAGGTCTGTAGATATTTTTGACAGCTGTGCAGCTGCTTTATTAAAGTTATCAAGGTTCAGTCCTGGTACTTTAAGGTCTGAACTCTGCAGCACTACAGATTCCGAAATAACAAGCTCTCCAATCAGCTCCATCAGCTGGTTCATTTTGCTGACATTTACACTGATAAACGAAGCCTTTTCCTGCTTTGGCTTATCTTTTGCCAGCTTTTTCTGCTTGCCAGGCTCTTTGGATTTAATGACAAAGTCGCCAGGTGCGATTTCTGTCTTCTTTTCTGTGCCCTGTACAGCTCCTCCTTCTGCCCTGGCTTCAATAGTTTCTACACTTGACTCCAGATCTATCTGGATCTCACCGCTGCCGCCGCTAAAGCCATGCGTATATTCTTCCGGCGTGCATTCGGTTACATCTACCTTTTCTACTGAATACCCTTCCGAAACAATGGCGCGGATCTCAGCCGGGTCTGCCTGGGTCTGCAGAAGCATCCGGAAACCTTCTTTAATAATCACTTCCGAACTGCTTTCATCTGATATAATATTTTCTGGTGTATACAATAAATCTTCTGCAATTTCCTTTAAAGCATATACCGTTTTATACGCATGAATATTTGCCATTTCCGTATCGGAATAAAAGGTAATATAAATCCGGTAAAAATGACTGTCGCTTGTTGCAACCGGCGCGATGTAAAACTGTTTTGGTTCCTCGCTTTTATTAACAGGCTGCTCTTTTGCTCCCTTCGCCGGTGCACCTTCTACTCCTTTGATTTTATTCAAAAATACATCCAGCTCTGCAATGATATCGCTTGAATCTCCGTCTACCGGGTCACCATTACGAATCTTTTCCATTTCATTTGAGATAAAGTCTTCCACATGCAGCACATGCTCTACCAGTTCCAGGTGAGGCACGTTGTCAGGATGGGATTCCCTCAAATAAAAGAAGACATCCTCCAGCTTATGCGAAACAGCCGTAATGTTGTCAAACATCATAATACCTGACGAACCTTTAATCGTATGCATCGTCCGGAATATTTCATTTATGCTGTCTTCGTCAAAGCAGTCTGCATCTTTCTGGTCTAAAACTGTATCCTGAAGCTGTTCCAAAAGCTGTCCGTTCTCAAACAGGTACATGTCCAGCATGTCTTCTGTATTAAATCCCTCAGCCATATTCTTCTCCTTTCCTGTAACTTTTTTATCAAATCAGGTTGAGTTTTTTTAATGCCTGTTCAAATCTGTCCTGATTTATAGGTTTTCCGGAATAAATCGTACAGCCTAATTCAAATGCCATTTTAACATTTCTTTCTTCATTTAACGCAGTTGTCATAATAACCTTAACTGCTTTATCTTCCGGAATATTCTTTTCTTTTTCAAGCTTGCGGATGGCTACAAGCGCCTGATAACCGTCCATAACCGGCATCATAATATCCAGACATACCAGGTCGTATGGCTCTTCGTCTTCCAATGCCATCATAAAAGCATCTACTGCTTCCATTCCATCTACCGTAACGTCGCACTCTCCATACTTAGAAAGAAAATTCACCATAAACTTTCTTGTTACAAAATCATCTTCTGCCAACAGAATTTTCATTATCTTTTCTCCTTTTACATTTTATTAAGCACTGCATATGTCCTGGAAGCAATATCCGGCAGTTTTACCTGATATTCCACTGCTCCTATATCATATGCAACTTTCGGCATTCCATAAACAATGCAGGTAGATTCGTCCTGGCCTATTGTCCTTGCTCCGGCATTTCTCATGGCAAGAAGGCCTTTTGCGCCGTCCCCGCCCATACCGGTTAAAATAATTCCGACCGCGTCCTGTTTTGCTGACTTTGCTACTGATTCAAACAAAACGTCTACAGACGGACAGTGCCCGTTTACCCTCGGCCCGTTGCGGCACTCCACCTGGTAAACACCGTTTACCTTGACGACCCTCATATGCTGGTCGCCTCCGGGTGCAATCAGCACATGGCCAGGAAGCACTCTGTCTCCGGTCTGCGCTTCTTTTACACGCACCCGGCAGGAGTCGTTGAGCCTTTTGGCATACATAGCTGTAAACCCCGGCGGCATATGCTGTACAATCACAACACCCGGTATATCCGGCCCGAATCCTTTTACTACTTCAAAAATTGCCTCTGTACCGCCCGTAGACGCTCCGATTGCCACTAACAGGTTATTTTTTCGTACAGCAGGCCCTTCGTAATTCTTTTGATGTACCTTCCTTTTAATATTTCCTATTTTCGCAGTTGATGCAATTTTAATTTTTACCAGCAGTTCATTACGGATAAAATCTTCTAACTGCATCCTGTTTGAAATTGCAGGCTTTCCTACAAAATCGACTGCCCCGGCGTCCATTGCATCAAATACCTTATCACTCAGCGCGCTGATCACTACCACTGGAAGCGGATACTGAGGCATGAGCTTCCTTAAAAACTCAATGCCGTTCATACGCGGAAGCTCCACATCCAGTGTCATAACATCCGGCTTATAACGGATAATCGCATCCCTTGCTTCATAAGGGTCCTTTGCAGCCGCTACTACTGTTACTGCCGGATCTTTTCTCAAATTCTGGACTAACAGCTCCCGGAATACGATAGAATCATCAACGATTAATACCTTAATTGACCGCATAAAGCTTATCATCCTTCCTTTTTTCGGAATATTGACGGCCGGACAATCTCAAAAGGCGTAGCGCTCCTGTCAAGAGTTTCCGTTGTGCCTATGAGCAGATATCCTCCCGGTTCCAGGAGATCATATACCTTCTGAACTAATTCCTTCTTTGTTACATCATCAAAGTATATCATGACATTGCGTAAAAATACAGCATGCATTTTTCTTTTGAACGGAAAAGGCGACATCAGATTAAACTGGCGGAAAATAACTCCTTTTTTCAATTCGTCTGACGCTACGTACTTATTTCCTCCTGCGGAAGATATAAAAAACTGCCTCTTCCACTGAGCCGGTACATTCGCAAGCTGCTCAGCTGTATAAGTACCGGCAATCGCCTGTTTTAGTATTTTGGTGGATACATCCGTGGCAAGCACCCGCAGATCCCACTTTTTCCTCTCGATTCCAAAAAAATCTGAAAGAACCATTGCAATCATATACGGCTCTTCCCCGGAAGAAGATGCTCCACACCAGATTCGCACGTCTTTTGTATTTATTTCCTTATTTTTTATCCAGGGCAGAATTTCCTGGCGTAAAAAATCAAACTGTTCGAATTCCCGCATAAAATACGTATGATTTGTCGTCAGCAGATTAACCAGCATTTTCTCCTGATTCCGGTCCTTTTCCACTGCGTTCATAAATTCACTAAACGTTTTCCAGCCGTTGGATTTAATATAATTTTCCAGACGCCCGTTAATAATTACTTTTTTCTGGCTCAGGTCAATGCCGTATTTTCCTTTCATATAAGCGGAAATTCTTGTAAACTCTTCCTCTGTTATCAACTTCCGTCACCCCGTTTACTGTCAGCAGAGCTGGCGTGATATTTTGCAGCAGATATTATAAATATCAGGATTATATTTCACACCGGATTCCTCTTTCATCAGTTCCAGCGCTTCTTTGCTGCTGTATCCTTTTTCTCCTGTCAGGATACAGTACCTTTGCATAACCGCAACAATCTGTGCTGCGACAGGAATCTGGTTTTCTTTCAGTCCCTGCGGATACCCGCTGCCGTCCCAGTTCTCATGGTGATAATGGGATATATCTATAGATATGTTCAAAAAATCATTATAGTCACTGCTTACATGCAGATCACTTAAAAGTTTCGCCCCTATATCGGTATGGCTCCTGATCATTTCTGTCTCTTCCTGGGAATATCCTTCTTCCCTCTGCAGCAGTTCTTTAGGAATTCCAATATTGCCGATATCGCACAAAGACGCCGCCACCTCAATCGTATCAATATAGGAATCTGAAATCTGATCCTCAAACTTTGGAGAAAGCTGCATTCCCAGCGCCAGTATCCGGCAGTTGCGGCTTAGCCGCTTCATATGCCCCTGCTGAAAACCGGAATTCTGCGCAGCAATATTCGCCAGTGCATACAGGACATTCTTCTTTTCTTCCTCCATCTGTTTTAACTGCGAGGAAACAGAGACCTGAAGCCTGCGGTTCATTTCGATCAGTTCATTTTTGACAGCGTTCAAATGCAGATGCACTGCCACGCGCGCCTGGATGACTTCCGGAATAAACGGTTTTGTAATATAGTCTTCTCCTCCCAGTTTTAAACCGTCTACAATATCTTCCGGCTCGTCAAATGCAGAAATGAAGATAACCGGTATCTCTTTTGTACTTTTGTCTGCCTTCAGACACTTGCACAGTTCAAATCCATTCATTCCCGGCATGGAAATATCGCTTAAAACCAGATCCGGTCCGTATTCTTTCGCCATTTCCAGTGCCTGGCTCCCGTTTTCTGCCAGTACAGGCTCACAGCCCATGCTTCTGATAATTTCCTCCAGCACAATTCTGTTTATTTCCACATCGTCTACAATAAGCACTTTTGCTCCAGCCGTATCTTTTTCATCATAAATCAAGCTTCTATACACCCGCTTTCTGCTTATAAAACGTAACAATTCAGACTGGCTGACCTGTTACTCTGCCTTTCACTGCTTTTCGCTGTCTTCCAGCAAAGCTTCCAGTACTTTATGCTGCGCGACAGCCTTGTCATAATTTTCCTTCTGGACTGCCATTTTTAGTCTTAAGATTTCCCTGCCGACTTCTCTTGGCGCTCCTTCGGCCAGCTGACGGATTGATTCCATAAACATTTCGGCCTTTTCCCAGTTTTCCATTTCTACGCACAATATCAGTTTTGACAGACTGCGCTTCAGGCTTTCCAGGTTTTCCGGCGTTCCGTATACTTTGATATTAGCAAAATCATCTGCTTCCTGCGCACCCTCCTGGGCAAAGGAGGTAAATGCCGGATTTTTTCCTTCTTCTGTCTGGTCTGGCGTATCGTCTTCTTCGCTGATGCCAAGCCAGATCGAAAACGAAAACGTGCTGCCCTTATTTTTTTCTCCTTCTACTTCAATCCTTCCGCCCATAAGCTCTGAGAGCTGTTTGCAGATATTCAGCCCCAGCCCGGTTCCTCCGTATTTTCTGGAAATCGATGCATCTGCCTGGGAGAAACTCTGAAACAGCTTTTCTTTATCTGCCTCATCAATACCGATGCCGGTGTCTTTGACAATAAAAAACAGTTCGACTTTATCATTGACCCGTGCAGTCCTTACAACCTCTACCGTAATTTTTCCAACGGATGTAAATTTCAGCGCATTCGATAGCAGGTTGTTTAGAATCTGTCCTACCCGCAGTTCGTCGCCAATCAGGTACTGCGGCACCTGCGGCGAAACCGTCATAAAAAAGCCGAGTCCTTTTTCTGTAATTTTATTAATATGCTGTGATTTTACATAATCAAGCATGCTGCGGAAATGAAACCTCCTCGGTTCCAGCGTAAATTTGCCGGCTTCCAGCTTGGAAAAATCCAGTATATTATTAATAATCTTATTCATATCGCCGCAGCAGCGTTCTACCAGCCGCAGTGATTTTAATGTCCGTTCATCTGTAACAAAATCAAACAGCTCCCTGACATTTCCGAGAATTCCGTTTACAGGCGTACGCAGCTCATGCGTCACATTTGCTACAAACTCCGATTTGACCTTCATAGCCTGCTGTGCTTCCTGGCGTACCTGTTCGATTTCCCTGCCCAGAAACTCCTTTTCCAGTATATCGTTTGCCATGCAGATATATGTATCTTTGTGTTCTTCACTCATCATAATCCGGGCTTCTACCGGAAAACAGGTCAGATTTCCACGATACGCCACCAGGTTCTGCGGTTCATTTCCAAACACATATTCTGTCTGAAAGCCATCGTCTAATGCTTTAAATGTATTTGGAAATACATCGCTGATATGCCTGCCAGTCAGGCCATTTTCATATTTCAGTTTTTTTTGCGCTGCATCGTTTGCATATGTAACCTTTCCAGACATGTCAAACGTCAGTATCATTTCCAGCGCTTTATCCATGAGAAACCTATACATTCGTTCCATTATTAACTGCCTCCCGCGAACACGAATAAAAAGGCAGCAAAATATGACTGCTTTGCCGCCTGCATTTTTCATGTCATACAAATTTTAACATTTTGATCACTTCACAATTAAATATATCCTCTTTTGCAAGTGCAAAACATTCCAGCATATCCGGCGAAAACTGGCCGCACTCGCCATTCATGATCATTTCAAATGCTTCATCTTTTGTAAAGGGTTTTTTATACACCCTGGGGCTTACAAGTGCATCATAAACATCTGCAACAGAAACTGCCTGAACGCCTATTGAGATTTCATTTCCCTTCAGGTGATCCGGATATCCGTTTCCATCCCACCGTTCATGGTGATGCCTGCAGATATCATAGCCATAGCGGTAAAAATCACTATCTTTCCTCCGGAAGGATTTTTCTAACACTTCACATCCTATAATAGTATGTTTTTTCATGATCTCAAATTCTTCATCTGTCAGCCGGCCCGGTTTTAAAAGAATCGTATCCGATATCCCTATTTTGCCGATATCATGTAAGACAGACGCATGCACATACTGATCTACCTGATAGCTGGTAAGGCCGTAATCCGGAAAATATTCCTGAATGTATTCCAGAATGATTTTTGTAAAATACTTGATCCGCTGCGTATGCTCGCCTGTCTCCACACTCCGGAACTCTACAAGCGAACTGAGTGTTTCTAACATGACATCGTTATTTTCCCGGATTTCTTTTTCCTGTGCTTTGATTTCTACTTCCTGCTGTTTTAAGCGCCGCTCCATTTCAAGCCTGCTCTGGTACAGCTGGATAATATTCTGGCTCCTTTTTTTTACAATATGCGGATAAAAAGGCTTATGTATGACATCTGCTGCGCCATAAGTGTACGCTTTGTCTTCACTGTCAATTACAGTCTCACCTGTAATCAGTATAACTGGTATCTGATCTACCAATTCCCTCTGTTTCATGTATTCCAGTACATCAAAACCAGACATGACAGGCATGGAAATGTCTAACAGAATCAGTACCAGATTGCGGCTGCCGGCAATCTTAGCAATTGCTTCTCTTCCATTTTCCGCTTCAAGCCTTTCGTATTCGCCAAACATTGATTTGAGTATCTCGCGGTTTACCGCCTCATCATCAACAATCAATATCTGCTGCTTTTCCATAATATATGCCTCGCAATTTCTCCCTGATTGTAATATATCCTTTATAGCCAATGTTAACCTTTTTCCAGGATATTGTCAACCGGTTTCTGGCACAGACAATACCTGTATCAGCAGTCTGGCCTCTGGCAAAGCCGTAACCGAATCCAGACTGTCAGCTGTCCGTTTTGCAAAAAGGCTGGATACTCTCCCGGCCCGGTTTACGTTTTCTTACGGACTTTACAGTATGATGCCAGGAGCTAAACCAGACTGGAACATCATCTGTTTTGTTAATATTATAATGAAAAAAAGGTCTTTTGTCTACTGAAAATTATATTCCCTGCCGGATTTTCATTTATTTTCGCTGGTAATATTTAACTTCTGAGTAAGATTATGTTAAAATATAGGAAAAAGGAGTCCGGTTACATGAAAAAACAGCAGATTTATGATTATTTAAAAGAGCTTGGAATCTGGTTTGAAATTACAGAGCACGGTGCAGTATATCATATGGAAGACCTTGCGAATCTGCATCTGCCATACCCGCAGGCGGATGCTAAAAATATATTTGTACGGGATGATAAAAAGCAAAACTTTTATCTAATCACTGTAAAAGGATCAAAACGGGTAAATCTAAAGGATTTCCGCAAAACATACGGCACCAGGCCTCTTTCATTCGCCAGCGCGGAAGAACTGATGTCTTATATGAAACTGCTTCCCGGAGCTGTCACGCCGTTTGGTGTTTTAAATGATACATCATGCAGGGTGCAGTGTTTTATCGATCAGGAATTTCTGGAAGGCGAGGGGCTTATCGGCGTGCATCCGAATGATAATACGGCAACTGTCTGGCTGAAAACTGAGGATCTTGCACAAATAATCCAAAAGCACGGAAATAAGGCTTCTATAATACCGCTGTAACACGCACTTTGCAGGAAAAACAACACCCTGCGCTGTCTGAAGAACTGTTTGCAGCCTCAATATACCTAAAGATCATCAGATTCAGAAACAGCATTTAAATAGTATTAAAAACTATGAAATCCCGTATTTATAATTATCAGACAGAATCCAGATATAAAAAACAATTGCTTTTTCACTTCACAAGTAGTATTCTGTATAGAAACATCAGCTGCCTGTAATCCGGAATGTCTGACAGTCACAAATCAGACAGTTCATACAGCCTGGCTGATACAATTTCCCAAATCACACAATTTTACAAATGAAAGGTATGAAATCATATGCAGGAATCATTCCATATTATCAGCGACGGCTCCTGTGACCTGCCCGCCCGGCTGACACAGGAAAAAAATATCACCGTCGTTCCGTTTTATGTATCATTTGACGATACCTCTTATCTGAAAGAAACTGTAGATATTGATGTCCGTGACTTTTACCGGCAGATGACAGAGCGCAAAGGAGTTTTTCCAAAAACTTCCATGCCTTCTGTCCATGACTATGAGCAGGCATTCCTTCCTTATGCACAGTCCGCAGTTCCTGTAATCTGCATCTGCATTACATCAAAATTCAGCGGCTCCATGCAGTCGGCACTGAATGCCCGCTCACTTGTACAGGAAACATATCCCGATGCCGTCATTACGGTCATCGATGCCACCGTTAATACTGTGCTCCAGGGACAGTTTGTACTTGAAGCAGCAGCTATGCGTGACAGCGGCTTCAGTTATCAGGATACCATTTCAAGACTTGAAGAAATCAAAAGCACCGGGCGGATTTTCTTTACGGTCGGAAATATGGAGTATTTAAAACATGGCGGACGGATTGGAAAAGTCGCTGCAGCCGCAGGCGGACTTCTAAATATCCGGCCGGTCATTACGTTAAGAGAAGGCGAAATTTTCCCTTCCGGCATTGAACGCGGCCGCAGACGCACGCTTCAGAAAGTCATGTCGCTGCTTTTGGACTACTTAAAAGAAAAAGACGCCGGCATCGAACGTTATTCGCTCGCCGCAGGATACGGATATGACCGTGATGAAGGCCTGGCATTCCGCGACCATGCACTGTCTGTTTTACAGGAACATGGATATGACATCAAAGAACTCCCGGCCTATCAGATTGGTGCCACAATCGGAGTACACACCGGACCTTATCCGCTTGGTTTTGGAATTATAGAAAAAGCAGTTATCTAAGAACAGTTTACAGCTGTATTCACTAAAAGCAAAAAGGAGCTGCCGCATTAAGGTACATATTTTACTTAGTGCGGCACTCCTTTTGCTGCAGCAGCGCTGTCCCGGTTCTAAAGCCCTAACGCTGTCAGTGTTTCATCCCCGATTATGCCGTCTGCTGTCAGTTCATTGTCTCTTTGAAATCTTTTTAAAGCTCTCTTTGTCTTTGTACCCATTACGCCGTCTGCCGTCCCGCAGGAATATCCATAACGGTTCAGTATTCTCTGCACTTTTTTTACTGTGGTTTTGCTTACATAATACGCATACGGACAGGCTCCGTTCCGGTGTACATGCGCGCTATGTCCTCCGCAGTAATAATAATCGTCATCTGCATACGGACAGACTCCGCCATAATGTGTATGGGCCGCATGTCCTCCGCAGTAATAATAGCTGGCAGAAGCAGTGCCGCCATGGCAGCCGCCATGATGTCCATGTGCATAAACTGTTGTGGCAGATATAAGTCCTGCTGCAGGAGTGATAATGATTGTACCGGCAAGAACAGCAGCCATTAAGGCTTTCTTTACCTGTTTCATAAAAATCCCCTTTCTTTTTTGCAGATGCTGTCATACTGACTGCACCAGATCATCTGTATATGGATTATTATAAGTCATTGCCATGGAAAAATCCAGCAGAAAATGCCATTCTTTTACTATCCGGTCTTTTGCGGACATAACGCTCACAGCTGCCCTTTTTCTCCTGCCAGTCCGGATTTTTTGTAATATACGGCACCCGTCAGATCCGCCAGCCCCCATCCAATCGGAATCGACCACCAGATGCCGCAGACACCGGCTGTCCAGACTGCGGCAAGCATATAAGATAAGCCCACGCGGGTTCCAAGCGATACCGCTGTCAGTACGACTGACATGCCCGGCCGGCCCGCTGCCCGGTACAGGGCATAAAATAAAAACAGGCATCCAATCCCGCAGTAAAAAGGTCCGACAATATGCAGATAGCGCACACCTTCTTTGATAATCGCCGTTTCATCTGCACGGACAAACAGACGCATCAGCCGTTCTGCAAAAATCCAGATTACTGCAGAAGCCGTAAGACAGTATGCAGCAGATGTCATAAATGCACAGCGTATCCCTTCCCGAATCCGTTTTCGGGACCCCGCGCCGGCATTCTGGGCAGTAAATGTAGAAAAAGCATTCGCATATTCCTGCGCTGGCATATAAGTAAAGGCTTCGATTTTCACTGCTGCCGCAAATGCCGCCATAATATCAGTCCCAAAACTGTTCACCAGCCCCTGTACCATCAGAATGCCGAGGTTCATAACAGACTGCTGCATGCAGGTCAGTACTGAATAACCGGCAATTTCCCCAAGGCTGCTTTTACTTATACGAAAATGCAAAAAAGCTGATGCAGCCTCCTGCCTTTTCATCAGCACATAAAAACCTATCCCGATTCCCGAAATATACTGTGCGATTACCGTAGCAGCTGCAGCGCCAGATGTTCCCCGGTTCAGGCAGACGACAAACAAAATATCCAGGGAAATGTTTAATACCGTAGAAATACCCAGAAATACAAGCGGTACTACAGAGTTCCCAATCGATTTTAAATACGCCGCAAAAAAGTTGTAAAGAGCCACTGCCGGTATGCCCCAGAAAATAAGCTCCAGATAGTCCTTTGTAATGTCCCTGACAGCATCCGGAATGTTCATCCATGTAATAATATAATCCGTAAGCAGCAAAGACCCTGCTGTCAGCACAAACGATACCGCTGCTGTCAGTACAAACGATGCACAGATGCTGCATTTAAGTCCCTGAGCATCCTTTCTGCCAAAACAGCGTGAAAATACAACGCCGCTGCCCATGCACAGCCCGAGCAGCACGGAAGTTAGAAACGTCATCAGTGCAAATGCCGACCCGACTGCCCCGAGCGCTCCTGTGCCGATAAAATTCCCAACGACCCAGGTATCTGCGATATTATACCCCTGCTGTAAAATATTGCCGCAGATCATCGGCAGTGCATAAACAAACATCGTCTGAAATACCGGGCCTTTTGTCAAATCTTTCTGTTTCATGCTATATTAAATCATCCTCCTGGCATATTTTGAAACAATGTTCCTCACATGCATAAGATACGCTCCTCCAAACAGATTCAGATGATTCAAAAGATGATACAGATTATAAAAATCCCTCCGCTCACTGTAACCTGGCTGAAAAGGCGCAGCTTCCTGATATGCCTTGTAAAAAGCCTCCGGGAATCCTCCGAACAGTTCTGTCATAGCAATGTCTGCTTCTGCATGTCCGACATAAGATGCCGGGTCAATCAGCCAGGCTCTTCCATCACACCCTGTAATAAAGTTCCCGGACCATAAATCCCCGTGCAGCAGGGAAGGATACCGCGGCTCGGTGAGAATACGGTCCGTTCGTTCGATTAATCCGGACAGTTTTTTCAAATCCGATTTTTCAAAATAACGGGATGCACGCCTAAGCTGCGGCATCAGGCGGCAGTCGCGGAAAAATGCTGCAAAACTGTCAGACGCCGTATTCAGCTGCCTGCCGGCTCCGATAAAATTATCTTCCCGGAAACCGTACAGGCCATCACTGACAAAACCCGCAGCCGGAGCACGGTGCATGGCTGCCAGCTGTCTGCCAAATACCTCCCAGAAATCCGGTGTCTGCTTCTTCCCCTGTGCATATTCCATCAGCAGAAAAGAAAAGCCTCCCCTGTCTTCCTCTGTCCCATATCCGAAAACCTGGGGCGTGCCAATCGCTTTTGTCCCGGCAATTGCAGCAAGACCTGCTGCTTCTGCCTTGAAAAACGCCAGATTTTCTTTTGTATTCGCTTTCATAAAAATCTGTGTCTTATTATTTAAATCCAGCCGGAACGCCTGGTTAATATCCCCGCCTGCGATCTGCCTGGACTGTGTGATTTTAATACCGCTGCCGAAAATATCTGCCAGAGCGGCATTTAAAGATTCATACTGCTGTAACATATACGCTAAACTCCTTAAAAAGGCAAAAGGACTGCCGCATCAAGAAAACTGATACAGGATATAGCTGGTTTAAATCGTTCTTTTATACTATATCCTGTATATGTTTTGCTTAGAGCGACAGCCCCTTTTTCATGTTTTTATAATTTCTATTTTGTTTTCGGAACATCTTTGATGCTGAAACTTACGCGTCCCATTTTATCTTTTCCAAGACAGATAACCGTAACCACATCACCGAGCGTCAGTACATCTTCTACATGGCTGATTCTTCCTTTGGTGATTTTTGAAATATGAACCATGCCTTCCTTGCCTGGAGCAAATTCAATAAAAGCGCCAAACTCTTTGATGCTGATGACTTTTCCTTTGAAGATCTGTCCTTCTTCAAAATTAGTCGTTATAATCTCTATCATTTCTACCGCTTTATCCATCATTGCCCTGTCCGTGCCGCAGACAGATACAGAGCCTTCTTCGCTGATATCGATTTTTACGCCGGTACGCTCAATGATTTCATTAATGGTCTTGCCCCTCTGTCCGACTACATCGCCGATTTTGGACGGGTCAATCTGAATCTGAATAATCTTCGGTGCCAATGCTGCTACTTCTTTTCTCGGTTCGCTGATTGCTTTGGACATTACTTCGTCCATAATGTAAAGTCTTGCCTGTCTTGTTCTTGCAATCGCCTCTTCTACAATCGGACGGGTCAGGCCGTGGATTTTAATGTCCATCTGGATAGCCGTAATGCCTTCATGCGTTCCGGTTACTTTAAAGTCCATATCCCCGAAGAAATCTTCCAGGCCCTGGATATCTGTCAGAACAACATAATCATCGTCCGTATCTCCTGTGACCAGACCGCAGGAAATTCCGGCTACCATCTTTTTAATCGGCACGCCGGCCGCCATTAATGACAGACAGGACGCACAGGTAGACGCCATAGATGTCGAACCGTTTGACTCAAATGTCTCGGATACTGCACGGATTGCATACGGAAACTCTTCTACCGAAGGCAGCACCGGAATCAGTGCTTTTTCTGCCAGCGCCCCGTGTCCGATTTCACGGCGTCCAGGTCCTCTGGAAGGCTTTGTCTCGCCTACAGAATAGGACGGGAAGTTATAATGATGCATATAGCGTTTCTGCACGATATTTTCATCCAGCCCGTCTACCTTTTGTACTTCCGACATCGGAGCCAGTGTCACAATATCGCAGATCTGCGTCTGGCCTCTTGTAAACATGGCAGAGCCGTGTACTCTCGGAATCAGATCCACTTCTGCAGCCAGCGGACGGATCTGCGTAATCTCACGGCCGTCCGGACGTTTGCGGTCTTTTAAAATCATCTTGCGGACTGTCTTTTTCTGATACTGGTATACAGCTTCAGAAAGCAGCGCAAGCCATTCTTCCTGGTCTGCAAATGCTTCTTCGAATTTTTCGGTAATATTGCGGATATTTTCTTCCCGCACCTGCTTTTTGTCTGTAAATACAGCCTCTTCCATTTCCTGCGGCGTTACGATTTCACGCATGGCTGCAAACATTTCTTCCGGAACGGCACAGCTTGTATATTCATGTTTCGGCTTTCCGGACTCTTCCACAATCCGGCTGATAAACGCATTAATAGTCTGATTAATATCATGAGCCATATAAATAGCTTCTAACATTTTTTCTTCCGGAATCTCATTGGCACCTGCTTCAATCATAATGACTTTTTCCAAAGTAGAAGCCACTGTCAGCTGCAGGTCGCCGTCATCCCATTCTTTCTGCGATGGATTGATAATAAATTCCCCGTTCATCATGCCAAGCTGCGTCATGGCACAAGGCCCTGCAAACGGAATATCCGAAATACCTGTAGCAATCGCTGCGCCTAACATTGCTGTGATTTCCGGACGGCACTGCGGGTCTACGCTCATAACCATATTGTTTAAAGTCACATCGTTGCGGTAATCTTTCGGGAATAACGGACGCATCGGACGGTCAATGACACGGGAAGTTAAAATAGCATTCTCCGATGCCTTCCCCTCTCTTTTGTTAAATCCGCCTGGAATTTTTCCTACTGCATACAGCTTTTCTTCATATTCCACACTTAACGGGAAAAAATCAATACCCTCTCTCGGTTTTTCGGATGCTGTCGCAGTGGAAAGCACTGTCGTTTCACCATATTTTAAAAGCGCCGCTCCATTCGCCTGTGCGCATACACGGCCGATTTCAACTGTCAGCGTCTTTCCGCCGATTTCTATAGAATAACTTTTATACATCTTCTTTCTCCTTTTCCTGACTGGTCCGGGTGTCAAAAGGAAAATGCCCTCCCGAAGGCAGCTTCCTTTTAACACCCCAGCCATCATTTTTTAACAGCCTTAAAAAAGGGCGGAAAATATCCGCCCTTTTCATACAGAATTATTTTCTTAATCCAAGACGCTTAATTAAAGTACGGTATCTTTCGATATCATTCTTTTTCAGGTAAGCTAATAATCCTCTTCTCTGACCAACCATTTTTAAAAGTCCCCTTCTGGAATGATGATCTTTCTGGTTCACTTTTAAATGCTCTGTCAGCTCATTAATTCTTTCTGTCAACAGTGCAACCTGCACTTCCGGTGAGCCTGTATCTCCCGGTTTGTTTCCATACTCTTTAATAATTGATGCTTTCTTTTCTTTAGATAACATGTCTTGTCCTCCATTAATTTTTAACCGCCCTGTTTCACATGATACTCAGTAAAAGGTCGGAGAGTCCATCTACCGAATACGGGCTGGCTCATGCTTTTCCACTATACCATATATGAATGGCAAAGTAAACTGTTTTTTTATCTTTTATGCAATTATTTGTTATGCTGTATCACCACAGTACTGCCCGGTTTTTAGCCAAGCATGCGTCTGCAGCAGATTGGCGTACGGTAAAATGCATTGGATACTTTAATGCCGTCCCTGCTGTTGCTTGCATGTACAATCTGACCGCCGCCGATATAAATTGCTACATGGCTGATGGAGCTGCCGCTGCCATAGAAAATCAGGTCACCCGGCTGCAGCTCTGATGTGCTGACACTTCTGCCATAACCTGCCTGGCCTCTGGAAGAATGCGGCAGATATACGCCGTACATAGCCATAATCCGCATTGTAAAACCAGAACAGTCCACGCCGTTTGTAAGGCTTGTCCCTCCCCATACATAACGGCCGCCCACATAGCTTAACGCTTTCTGGGCCAGAGAATATTTGCTGTCGGATACCTCAGCACTGCGCTCTGTTTCTGTATATACCATCGCCTTTTTTAATTCTTCGGACAAATCCACATACTGTGCGCTGACAAAGCCGTTTTCATCATCCAGCTTTACCTCAATCCATTCTTCTCCCTCCTGAACAACTTCCAGTTCTTCATCAGCTGTTACTATTGTAAGAATCGTACAGTCTGTATTCGGTTTTTCCCGTATGTACACGGTCACTGTATTAACAGTCGCCACTGTCTTTTTCAGGCTTTCAGCTAATTTTTCAGCCGTTTCCCCTGTAATAATATAATCGCTTTTTACATATCCGCTTACTTTGCCGGAGCGGATATGATACCATCCGTTTTCAGATTCTAATATTTCACATCCGGCATCTGCAGGCAGCTTGCCCACGATTTTGCCGTCTTCACCAGGTTCCTGCCTGATGTTCAGATAATTGTCCACATTTGCAATGCCCAGATTTTTGTACCCGCAGATTGTCTTTTCTTCCTGCTCTTTTTTCTGCAGGCTTTTTATTTTTTTCTTTGCGCTGGATGTCTGATTCAGCTTTTTACCGGACTTCTGGGATTTTCCTGCCATCTGCACCATAGCCGTTTCGTATGACTCTGCTGCTGCCTTTGTACTTTCACTAAAGCATTCTGTCAAAGCGGCGCTGACACCTGCCTGAATAGTCGCAGCCTGCGTCTGAGCCAGATTTGTTCCTAATACTGCCATTAGTGCTGCCATAAAGACTGCCCCTGATTTTATGAATCTGAATTTCATGATATCCTCCTAAATACAATATTATCTGTTGTGGTTCTGTTTTTTATCTGATTATTCTATGATTTTGTAAAGATTTCGAAAACAATATTTTCCAATACTGCTATATTATAGCAATCTCTTATTTCGCTGTCAACGATTTGTAATAATATTGTAATAAAAACTGTGGATGATTTTCAACGTATTGGCTATCCGGACGCCGGGCAGAGAAACTTTTTCCTTTTTCTGTGACTCTGGAGAACAGTTAGAAATTCTTAATTTTCTGCCTCATACCCAGGATTTGGGGCTCACTGTCTTACGCATGAGAAAACCCGGAAGCCCCAAAAGATGCCTGCCAGCGCCACTGCATAAAGCATGCCGTAACCCCAGGGCATCAGGCACCGGTCCGTCCGCCGCCACAGCCTGGAAGCAGAAAATTTAGAAGTTCTTACTGTTCGTAAGCGGAACAGAAAAAGGCAAAAGTGTCTCTTCCCAGCGTCCGGACAGCCTATGCCCTTCTCTTTCCCATCCCCAAAAGCAAACAGGGCTGTTGCATCAAAAAATTAATGTAACAGCCCTGCATCTCCCCTAAGTTATTTAAATCCCTTTTGTTTACAGCTCTTCCCCGTTCGAAGCAATCACTTTCTGATACCATCCGAAAGATTTTTTCTTATATCGCTTCCCGCTGCCAGAGCCGTCGTCATTGAGGTCTACATAAATAAATCCATACCGCTTGCGCAGCTCTCCGGTTGTAAATGATACTACGTCAATGCATCCCCACGGCGTATATCCTATTAGTTTTACCCCGTCAGTATCTACCGCTTTTTTCATCTCTTCTATGTGGCTTTTCAGATAATCGATACGGTAACTGTCGTCACAGGTGCCATCCGGTCTTAGCTCATCAATCGCACCAAACCCGTTTTCCACAATAAACAAAGGCAGCTCATACCGCTCATACAGTGTCGCAAGAGAATACCGCAGCCCCTTCGGGTCAATCTGCCAGCCCCAGTCGGAGGCTTTTACATAAGGATTTGCAACGGTATGTGCATTTCCGCCATTTACATCCTTATTTACTTTCTCTGTATCCGCCCTGACCGCATTGGACATGTAATAACTGAATCCGATAAAATCTGCCGTGCCTTCTGCCAGAATTTTCTCATCAAAAGGCTCCATATCCGGAGCGCTGTTCTCCCGTTCCCACATTTTTTTTGCATAGGAAGGGTAATGCCCCCGGCAGTGAACATCCAAAAAATAATATCTTTCATGCATGGATTCTAATGCCGTGAGTACATCGTCCGGATTGCAGGAATACGGATAAAACGGCACAAAAGAACACATACAGCCAATTTTAAAATCCGGGTTAATTTCATGCCCTTTCTTAACTGCCAGTGCAGACGCTGCCAGTTCATGGTGCACAGCCTGGTAAAGCGCTTTTTTCGGATTTTCGCACTGTGAAAAGCGGATACCGGAATTCGTCCAGCCAAATATGTCGGTATCTGTATTGCTCTGATTGTTGATTTCATTAAAAGTCATCCAGTAAGTTACCTTGTCCTGATACCGCTCCATGACTGTCTGTGCGTAATGTACAAAAAAATCAATCAGTTTACGGTTCACCCAGCCGCCGTATTCTTTGGCCAGATAATAAGGCATTTCAAAATGACTAAGCGTAACTACCGGCTCTATGCCGTATTTTAGCAGTTCGTCAAATAAGTGGTCATAAAACAAAAGCCCCGCCTCACATGGCTCTGTCTCATCGCCTTTCGGGAAAATACGGCTCCAGGAAATGGATGTTCGGAAACATTTAAATCCAAGTTCCGCAAACAATGCGATATCTTCCTTATAAGTATGATAAAAATCAATCCCTGTATGATTTGGATATCTCTCTCCTTCGATTACGCCGTCCGTAATCCGCCGCGGCACTCCGTGTGCCCCCGCTGTCATCACATCACTGACGCTCGGGCCTCTGCCTCCTTCGTTCCATCCGCCTTCTAACTGATGAGCAGCAACTGCGCCGCCCCATAAAAATTCTTTTGGCAAACTCATGCTGGTGCACTCCTTCCTGATTATGATCTGTATTATTTTTTCACCTGGATAAATTCTTCCATAGCTGTAATCGTCCCAGTTGTCCGAAGCGGCTCTACCGCTGCAAATTCATCTGTATTTGTAATCAGTACCGGCGTAACCGTATCATATCCTTTCTGAATCTCCTTTAAATCAAATTCTATCAAGAGGTCTCCCTTTTTTACCTTATCCCCGTCCTTAACCTTTGCCGTATAATGTTTTCCGCCCAAAGATACGGTTTCCAGTCCAATATGAATCAGCATCTGCACTCCGGACGCATGTTCCAGGCAGACTGCATGTTTTGTATCAAATACAGAGCTTACTACCGCATCAAAAGGAGCATACAGTTTTCCTTCCGAAGGAATCACAGATGCACCCTGTCCGAGAATTCCTTCTGCAAAGGTCGGATCGTTTACTTCAGATAATGGCTTTGCCTCTCCGCTAAGAGGTGCATAAACAGTTATGACAGATTCCAAGCCAGCTGATTCTACAGCAGCAGGCCCGGCTTCATTTCCAGACATCTGTGCCGAAGTTTCACTGCTTTGTGCCTGTACAGCCGGTTTTTCATCACATCCGATGATCTGCACGAGGATGACTGCTGCCACAATAGAAATCCCGCATCCAGTCAGCATGCCCGGAAAAGACATCGGAGCATCTGCACTGATAGCATTTACCGTTGTCAGCAGCCCCGGAAGACCTGCGTATACGTAATTTTTAGATCCAAAGAAAGCAACGGCCAGCGCACCGGCTGCACCGGAAATGCATCCTGCAATAAACGGTTTTTTCAAGCGCAGGGTAACACCGTAAATAGCCGGTTCTGTAATTCCAAAAATACCTGTAAGCCCGGCAGACATCGCTACATTTTTCATTTCCTTATCCCGTGTCTTTAGCATAACACCAAAGCATGCCGCTGCCTGTGCGACTACTGCACAGGTCTGAACTGCCTGGAATGAATCGCAGCCAAAATTATCAAAATTCGCCATAACCATAGGCGTAACACCCCAGTGGACGCCAAAAATAACTGCCACCTGCCAGAATCCGCCAATGATCAGCGCAGCAATGGCCGGAGCTGTATTGTAAAGGAAATTGTACCCTGTGGCAATGCCGCCTGCCACCATATCTGAAACAGGCCCGATTAACAGAATCGTAGCCGGAATCATAATGACTGCACAGATAAACGGTGTCACAAGCGCTTTTAATACGTCCGGAAGCAGCCGGTCCACAAACCGCTCCAGATATGAAAGCACCATGACCAGGAACAGTGGCGGAAGCACACTGGACGTATACGTCGTCTGTGCCATTTCAAAAAACAAAAACCGGATGCTTTCCCCGTCTGCAATCCTCGCCGCAATGCTGCCCCAGTCCGGATTTACCAGTGCAAGGCAGCACCAGAGCGCAATAAACGTATTGCATTTAAAATGTTTCGATGCCGTTACGGCTATCATGACCGGAAGGAATGTAAACGGTGTCCAGGAAATAAAGCTTAACACAGAGTATGTGCCTGTATCTGCAAAAGAAGGCACTGCCAGATTGATCAGAATCAGACAGCCCTGAAGCAGTCCCGCTGCAGCCAGTATATAGACAAACGGAGCAAATACTGCAGACATCGCAGCAATCACACGGCTTAAAATGCTTCCTTTCTGTGCAGTATCCTGACTTTCATCCAGATTCAGAATCTTAGTCAGTTCCTCGTACACATCCTTTGCATGCGTTCCGATTACAATCTGATACTGTCCTCCTTTTTCTACTACCTGAATGACTGCCGGCATAGCAGAAATCTTTGCCGTTACCTCTGCTGAAGGCGTCTGTTTTAAAACGAGACGCAGCCTGGTCGCACAATGTGCTGCACTGGTAATATTTTCTTCCTTCACCAGCTCCTTAATGTCTCTGGCGAGCTTTGCATAGTCACGAACCTGTGCCATGATAAAATCCTCTCTTTCTTTTTGATGCGGCTGACTGGCTTTTTATAGCTCTTATTTTGCTGTAACCTGGCCCCGTTACAGCCTGTTTTCATATCCTGCCACAGCGTGGCCATGCTGCAGCTTATGCTTTTGTGTCTTTCGGACAGCTGTCCTGTGTGTAATCCGGTCCGGTGTTTTAAATAGATTATAAAAAATTTTCTGTTATTTGTCTTTACTTTGGAGCATGAAAAAAACAGGTCTGCATTTTCGGAATTTGTTTCTCCCAAAAAACATCCTGTTTCTTTTTTCTGCTTTTATAACGGTTCCTGCATGCCGCCCTGCATACGCAGGCCGGAACGCAAAACGGATATGTACTCCATGTACTCCCATTGAAACAGCCGCTTATTCTTCCATCAGCCTGTTTCTGATTTTTTTCCCAAGCGCCTCAACAATACACATAACTGGAACCTGTGACGTATAATCTACATTTTCGCTGTCCCGGCGCATCGTAATATAATAAGACAGATTTAAATCTGCCAGCCTGCTGATCGTTGACTGTTCTGTATTTGTAATACTGATAATCTTCCAGCTCGAACGTTTCAGCCCGTTCACGATTTTTATAACCTGCTCTGATTCCCCGGACACCGACAGCACAATGGCAGCTGTCGAAATATCGTCGTTCATATTAATCGGATAAAACGGATCAGAAATATACAGGCTGAATTTTCCCATATTGGTAAAACATCTGGCCCCATACTGTCCTACATGCCCGGAACTTCCAATCCCGACAAATATGACACGTTCCATTCTTGCAAGGACTGAGGCTGCTTCTTCCAGTTTCTTTTGAAATTTCTCCGTTTCCAGCCGTTCAAAAAAAGCTTTGAGTTCCGACAAGTCCTCCGTCAGCTTATCTACTTTTTTCTGCCCGTTATATTCTTTCATCCGCAGTTTGAATTCTGCATACCCGTCACACCCCATTTTTTTGCAGAATCTTAAAACAGTAGATGTAGACACATGCGCCTCTGCCGCAAGTTCGCGGATGCGCATATAAGATACTGCACTTTTGTGCCGCATAATATACTCATAAACTGCCAGCTCCAGTTCATTCAGGCTCTGGATTTCTTCTACGTGAAACATATCTACCTGCTTTCCTGTTATTTATCATATTTTATTTCTTCAGGTCTTTGTCTGTCAGATTTATCGTCTGCGTCTGCTGCGGATGATTTTATACTGCTAAATTTATTACTAAAATTTTTTCCGGTAATTTGGGTCTGGTAATTCTTTATAGCTATTTATATATTGGATCATTTCTAACTTCTATTTTTAGAAACTTCTATTCAAAAACTTCTATTTCAGAAACTTCTATTCAGAAATTTCTACTTAGTAGATTCCCGTAACGTCACTTCATAGGAAAGTTTTGTCAGCCGCGGCACCTCTTCTCCTCGTATCTGATGCAGCAGCATTCTGCAGGCTTCCCGTCCCAGCTCTTCTGTATGAAACTGAATCGCTGTGATCCCGGTCTTTGCAGAAGCTAACAGCTGGCTGTCATGAAAGGACGCCAGTTTCATTTCCTGCGGAATGCGCACATGTTTTTCTTCCAGTTCCCTTAACACATGGCTGGTGAGAAAATCATCCGCTCCGATAATGCAGTGAGCGCCCCGCATCAGTATCGTATCTGCAGCCCTGGCCGCCGAAAGCGGAGAAAGCACATCGGTAAAGATCAGAGACTTATCCGGCGTTATGCCCCGCGCTCTGTGCGCTTTGTAAAACCCTTCCATCCGCTTTTGATTAATGACATAGTTCATATTTCCAGCTACAGCCGCAATTTTTTTCACGCCTTTCATCAAAAGAATGTTCGTCAGCTCATAGCACGCCTCTTCGTAGTCATTATCTGCCTGATAGATTTCCGGATCGTCGGATATTCCAACTGCCGCAAAGGGAATTCCGCTGTTTTTAAGCATCTCCATCGGCTTTTCATCCTGCAGGGTACGGATTAAAATCAGCCCGTCTGCCTTGCGTTTTTCAATCACACGCGTCAGCCTGGACAAATCATTCGTATCTACAAGTATCATAATTACATCATAGTCTTCCGAATCTGCTATCTCACTGATTCCCTTCAGCGCCTTCGGAAAATACGGCCGGTCTGAAGCAAACAGGTCTGCCGGCAGAACAACTCCGATATTACAGGTTCCGCTTTTTGACCGTCTTCTTCTTCTTTCAGCAGGTTTCGACACCGTTTGTTTTGGTTTTGCATGCCAGGCTGCTTCATATCCCGATAGAGGCTGGCCGGCATGCGCCGGGCTGCCCGGTATCTGCTCCCCCGCCTGATTCTGGCCAGACTGTACCAGCGCTGCCAAAACCTCTCCTGCAATATCTGACACCTGCCCCTGGGCTGCCTGGCCAGTCACTCTCCGGGCTGCCTGGTTCTGGCCAGACTGTACCAGCGCTGCCAGAGCCTCTCCCGAGATGTCTGGCACCTGCATCTGGGCTGCCGCTGACTGAACCTGGCCGGAATGCGCCGGGCTGGCTGGCACCTGTTCCCGGACTGGCTGACCGTCCGGAACTAAAGTATCTGATTTGTGCTCTAAAGATTCCTCTGCTGCCTGGTTTTTATGCTGTTCGATATAATTTAAAACCCGCTCTCTTGTCTTCTTTCCAATACGTCCTTTGCCTGACACAGACCTTGATACTGTTGTTTTCGATACGCCAAGTTCCCTTGCCACATCTTCCATCGTCAGTTTTTTCATGCCTGGTTCCTGCATCTTGCCACTCTCCCTGTTTCTTCTGCGGACTTTTTGAAATATCCGTAACTGTTCAGACAAGCTGACCTGCTGCATGCAAAAATTCGTGATTATTACTTTGCAATGGAATTTTTGCACTCCTAAATCATGATCTTACTGTCTTTGCAGCGGCGTGCAAAGACCTGTCTGAACGGACACAAATATTCATCCAGTCCCGTTTCTTCTGCTGCTTTCTGTCTGTTCCTCAAAAAACCCTTACCACCCTGCACAGATGATAAGCACCGGAACAGTAAATACACAGAGCACTGTTGTTAATATAATCGCAGCGCTGCAGGATGTTACGTCCATCCCTTTCTGATTCCCCAGAATTAACGGCATATTACCAATCGGCATCCCAAACATTACCATGCATACAGGCAGCAGAGTTTCATCATTCGCTGCCAGTTTTAACAAAGGCAGCATCAAAAGCGGAAGTATCAAAAGTTTCACTACCGAAAAAATATACAGTCCCGGCTGTCCGAAAACCTTTTTCAAGTCCGAATTTGCCAGTGCAAATCCTACTGCCATCAGCGCTACAGGCGACGTTACATTACCAAGATAAGTCACAGCTGTAATAATAAAATCCGGCAGCTGGATTTCAAAAACAATAACTGCCATAGCTGCCAGCCCAAATATTGTACCGGGATTGATCATCGATTTTAATGATGCAGGAGAAAAGCGCCCCTCCATCAGCGCAATGCCATACGTATAAAATACAAATGTATAAACAAGCATGAACTCCGTGACATAGACCACATATTCTGCGCCAAAAATACTTGAAATGACTGGAATCCCAATAAATCCTACATTTGAAAACACAAACATCAGCTGATAGATTTTCCTCTGCTCCCTGTCCTTCTCAAAAAATGGTGAGAGCAGCATACCTGCAATAATAAAAAATACAAACATTCCGGCTGCAATCAGACCGACCACTGCCATCGTATCCAGCGGAATCTGTCCGACAGCATTTGCTGAACTGGCCAGAACGAGCAGCGGGTTAAAAACATTGACAATCATACCCGACATCTGATTATTGGTATGCTCGTCCAGCATGTCTGTTTTCGCCGCTAAATATCCGGCTCCGATCATAATAAGCAGTGCTAACATTTGAAAAAAAACTGTAAAAAACGTCATGGTTATCTCTTCTTTCTTAAACTAAATGATTTATAAAACATATTCCATTATATATGATAACCATAAAAGCTGCAATCTAATTATGCATCTTAGCCGCCACAGATGCGTAATTGTGAACCGGATGGCATGTATTTACAGTATTGTCCGAAACGTATACTTTACTAACAAATACTGCAGCTGCCTGGATTACACCCAGTTTGCACTCTTTGAATGTTTATTTTCCAGTTTATAGCTCTTTGGATGCTTCTTCCAGCGAAATACTGCCGAATCTGTAACCGTCCCCTGAGCTGTTTCAGCGCTGGCTTTAATTTTTGTATCCGAGTTTTTATCCAGATTTACCGTAAATGTAAAGACTTTGTCTCCCTGCTTTTTCTCTAACAGCTTCCCATTACGATACAGCGAAACTTCCGGCAGACTGGAATATACTTTCACTGTAATCTGCTTCCTGCTGCGTTCCCGAAAACGTTTGCTGCAGATATGCACCACCGGCTCAGTGCTCCAGTATGCCTGATAGAGGTAAAAACTGTCTTTTTTTGTTTTACGGTCAAACGTAACAAGCCCTTTATGGTTCATTCCCGGCTCACCGCCCTGGTCTCTGGCATCTGCTGCAAAATCAAACATATTCCACACGTGCGTCGCCCAGATAAACGGATATTTTGCAAAGCATCTGAGCATATATTCATGGTAAACAGCCTGGTATTCTTCGGTATGGTCTCCCCTTTGGGGGTTCTCGCTGTGAAGGCCCGGCATTCCTTCCGCGCCATATTCCGAATAGCCGATACACCGTTTTGGATAGCATAAATGAAACAGACGGAAAAACAAATCATTCAAAAAAAGGCCCGGCACATACCATCCCAGATACAGATTGTAACTGACAATATCTGTGATGTGTACAACTTTTGAAAACGGGCTGCACATCGCATAGCACGCAAGCGTCGTTACCCTTTCAGGGTCCATGTTGTGGCACAGCTCATTGAGTACACGATGATTGTCTAACATGTCTTTTTTATTTTTTGTAGAAATCGTAATCTCATTCGAAATCCCCCATGTCACAATGCATGGATGATTATAATTTTGTACAATCAGTTCTTTCATCTGGTTTATAGTATTTTCGCGCCCGTCTGGCATATGCTGCGAAATATAAGGGATTTCCGCCCATACAATCATGCCGTAGTAATCGCACAGATTATAAAAATACTGGTCATGCTGATAATGCGCAAGGCGGACTGTGTTTGCTCCTATTTCACGTATCAGCCGCATATCTTCGTCGTGATGTTCTTTTAAAAGTGCGTTTCCAATACCTTTCCGATCCTGATGTCTGGATACGCCATGGAGCGGATAGCGCCTGCCATTTAAAATAAATCCCTTCTTCGCATCCACCCGGAATGTCCGGACCCCAAACTTAGTACATACTTCATCCTGCAGTATGCCGTCTTTGATAAGCTGTGCTTTTGCTGTATACAGATAAGGATCCCTGATACCGTTCCACAGATGCACATTTAAAATGGCAAGCGTGAGATCTGTCCCGTTTCCGCTGGCCACACACTGCTCCTTTGCATCATAAAGACTGACATGTACCTGTGCACCGGGCACTTTATGATAGCACTGCACCCGGACCAATCCGTCTTTTCCTTTTACCTGCGGCGTTATTTTAATTCCTTCCCCGCCAAAATAATCCAGCTCAAAATGATTCCTCGGAACAATACGCAGCAGCACATCCCGGTAAATACCTCCATAAAACGTAAAATCTGCTTTCTGCGGATAGACTCTGGTGCCGGCACTGTTATCTGCTCTTACAGTCAGTCTGTTTTCATCCTTTAAAAGGGTTGTAATATCTGCCCGGAATGTCGAATATCCTCCGTCATGGCTCATGGCTTTGCGGCCATTGACTTCTACATACGCAGAAGCATTGACTCCCTGGAATTCCAGATATACACACTGTGTCTGTTCTGCATAAACAGGTTTCGGAAACACGGTTTCATAAACGCAGGTTCCGCGGTAATAGTCATTTCCGCCATCCTGGCCGTCTGCGGCATTCCAGGTATGGGGCAGATTTATCTGAATCGTTGTTCCATCCGGGGCGGTGAAGCGCCAGTTTTGTTTTAGTGCTGCTTGTTTTCTTAACATTTTTGCTGATTTTCTTCCTTTTAATTTTATAGTCTGGCTGAAGGTGAGGGGGAATGGCCTCTCGGACGCTGGACAGAAAGAGCCGCCGGACCGGGGCAGACAGCACAGGCGGCTGCCCCGGTCCGGCGGCTCCTTCTATCCAGCTGGTTTTGCTCTGCTTTATGTCAGCTGGCTGTTTCTGACAGATTTTAACTGATGAAGCTCTTTCTCTGCTTTTTGCTAGTTAGCTGTTTCTGGCGTACTTTTACGGATGAAGCTGTGCACCGCTTTTGCCGCTTAGCTGTTTCTGGCGCTTTTTTGCGGTTGAAGCTGTGCACTGCTTTTGCTGCTTAGCTGTTTCTGGCGCTTTTTTACGGTTGAAGCTGTGCACTGCTTTTGCTGCTTAGCTGTTTCTGGCGCTTTTTATCTGATGCAGCTCTTTTACTGCTTCGCTGTACGCAAACGGAACGGCAAAATACACTGCTGCAAAAAGAGGCTCTGGTATTCTTTACACCTGTCACTCTCTTTGTTATAATCTTATATTAGAATATACAAAAAAGTAACTCCTATACAAATGCCGCAAAAAATAAAATTTTTTATTATATCACAGGAGGCAGCATGATTTCTATTGTTACAAAAACGAAAGGTGCCGTTGACCGGAACTCTGTCATGTCGATCAGCCAGACACGTTCCCAGAAGGCATTTACTTCACAAGATATTACTGCGCTGAATCAGTCTTATACACACAAAGACACGCACGCGTCTGCTGCACGTCCTTTGAGAAGCACACCAGCTGCAAGGCCGCCTGTGCGCCAGCCGGAACGGTCTGCTGTGCGTCAGCCGGTACAGTCCGCCGTGCGCCAGCCGGAACGGTCCGCTGTGC
>CAJTVR010000037.1:38876-42743 GCA_910580075.1 uncultured Eubacterium sp.
GCTGTGCGTCAGCCGGTACAGTCCGCCGTGCGCCAGCCGGAACGGTCCGCTGTGCCGGTATCTGCACCGCCGCTACAGCACAGACTGCCTGTATTAAAAAAGACGGTTCAAAAAGGCCAGAAGGCGCAGCTTGGTGCCGGGGGTTCTCCGGGTATGTTAAAGGCCTGCTTTGGCTGGAATACGGTGAACGCGCAGTGTGATGCGGATGTGTCTGCGTTTCTGCTTTGCGCTGACGGAAAGGTTCCCGGCGATTCGTGGTTTGTTTTCTATGGGCAGACTGAAAGCCCGGATAAAAGCTGCCGTTTTCAGAACATATCTTCTGCGGACCGGGAAAGTATTACGATTGATTTTGGCAGATTACATCCAGATGTAAAAAAAATTGTATTTGTTCTGACGATCCACGAGGCTTTTGAGAAAAGGCTTCACTTTGGCATGATGAAAGATGCTTATATACGGATTCTGGACCAAAGCAATACCGAAATTGTCAGTTTTCAAATACCGGAATACTATTCGAATGTTATATCGATGATGATCGGAGAGCTTTATCAGTACAAAGACAGCTGGAAATTCAATGCTGTCGGAAACGGTGTTTCCAAAGACCTTGCCGGACTCTGCGCCCTCTATGGTGTAGAAGTAAGCGGCTGATTCATTGTTACTGGTTTGCAGCATCAAAGATTTTATGAAGGAAAGTCCAGGCAGGCCTGTAAATTTGTCATACAGCACTGCCTGACGGGAAGGATTAAAATATGTTAACTTTTGAGACAGTCAACGAATTAACACTGAAAGTTACGTGCAGCGGCAGCGATGTGCTGATTGCAAAGGCCGGCTCCTTTATCGCCGGAGACAGCCCGGGCGGAAAGAATTACCGGTTTGAAAAACTGCTGCTCGGTCCCCAGAATAATTTTGCACAGGCTGCATTCGGCTCCCTTGTGCGCCGCATGACCGGGGAAAATATCCCATTGATGAAGGTAATGTTAAACGGAAATTCGGTTACTTACTATGCAGACTGCAGCCAGCACGTTGTGATCTACAAACTGGCTCCCGGAGAAGTAATTTCCGTAGAATCCGAAAATATACTTGCTTTTACCCAGGAATGTCAATACGAAGTCCGCTTTATCGGCTGCGGCGTCCTCTCCCAGAAAGGGCTGGCTACTACGCTGCTGACAGGAAACGGGGCAAATTCCTACGTTGCCGTTCTCTCGAATGGGAACCCGATTGTATTAAGCAATATCCAAAGCCGCAGTACACTTTCCGCAGATCCGGATGCCGTAATCTGCTGGATGAGCCAGTCCGGATACTGCGACCCGCAGATCAAAGCTGACTTAAACTGGAAAACATTTATCGGCCAGGCTTCTGGAGAATCATACGCTTTTGAGTGGAGCGGAAACCAGCCTGTGACTGTGATTGTACAGCCAGCTGAGCGAAGCGGCGGGATACGGCTGGGTATTGACTAGCTAAAAACAAAAAGAATGCTGGCTGTATAGTGCTCCTCCCCCTAGCTGAGTTTCATCTAATGTGAAAAATAATACCCTGCTCATTTGAAGCCAGGATCGGGCAGGAGGCTAACCATTAATTGATCCGCCGTCCTCTCACACCATATTGCATGTCCAAATTGATACAATTTTTGCTTGGGTGCTATCGTTTTTACATTGACAGCAAACGCCGTGAAATCAACACTTTTCAAAAAAAGCAGATGCACCCATGCATGGGCGGCTATCGTTTTTTGAATTGAAATTGCCGCACTTTCGATATTTCGTGGTGTAAAAAATAACGATAGCCTGTTTTTTAGAGTGGCTATCGTTATTTTTTGCACCCAAAATATTATCACAAGTATTAATCAACTCTTTTGATTTGATACAAAAATGATTCCTATATTAATTATAGTTATCTTGTGCAGGAATAAAATGTACCAAATTTTCTTTTAATCGCTTCATATGTTCTCCTGTAATGACACGATCCTCATCTGGTGTTTTCCAGTAATAATCTAAATATTCTAACAATATTTTTGCGTATTGCTGATTTTGTCTCCAATGTGCCTTCAGTCTTTCCTCCTTAATTGAAGTTAATTCACCATAAATTCTACACAATATTGCATTTCTGGTTTCAATACTATAAGTACGTGGAAAAGTTTCCCTAAAGTCTCTTGGTATTTTTCTTAACTTTTTGGGTAATTTAAGCATCGGAATATCAAAATAATATTCAATACTCCTTGACTTGGCAGCCATAAGTGTTCCAATTCCATCATAATTCGCAGTGGTTTTAACTGAAGCGTAAAACTTCTTTCGAATAATATTTAAATTCTCATCTTGTACAAATTTATTAAATTCTGCCGAATGTAAAGCCAATATTCTCTCATCTGCGCTAATATATTGATATTTGTTGAAAACATCAACACATTCTGAATTTTGTATTTCTTCTGCAATCTTTCCATAAAATTTACTATCGTAAAGCATAACCATCTTTCTTTGAGATACTGAAAAAGTTGATTTCATCCTAATGAATCCCCCATACGGCGGCCATGAGCAGGATGCCATACAGGTGAACTTCCCACCACAGTTCCGCAGTTCTGAAACAGCCAACCTTTTTATGATAGAAATCCTCTACCGCCTAAAAGACGATGGGCGCTGTGGCATAATCCTGCCGGATGGATTCATGCAGAATGATGATGCCAGTTTGATTGAGGTCAAGAAAAAACTATTCAAGGATTGTAATGTACATACGATCATCCGTATGCCGGGGAGCTGTTTTGCCCCATATACGCCGATTGCCACAAATCTGTTGTTCTTTGACAAAACTGGCAGTACCACTGAAACATGGGTCTATCGGTTTGACCTGGAAAACGGGCAGAGATTCAGCATGAAACGAAACCCTATCACAAGGGAGAAGCTGTCTGCTATTGACGAATGGTGGGATAACCGCGTTGAAATAAAGGATAAAAAATCAGACGCTTCTTTATCCGACACATGGAAATCTCAATGTGTCAGCATTGAAACAATCATTGATAAAAACTATAACCTTGACTTTTGCGGATTCCCAAATGAGGAGAAAGTAATCTTATCACCCGAAGATACTATAATTAATTTTAAAGAAGAACGAGATCGGCTTGACCGCAGACTGGATGAAAAATTGCAGGAGATTCTTGATCTTCTGGGAGTGGAACAATGATATTAACAAAAGATTTACGGCTATCCATACTTCAAGCAGCAGTCGAAGGAAAACTGACAGAACAGTCTGCTAAAGATACGCCTGTGGAAACAACATTGGACAGGTTGCAGGATATAAAAAACAATCTTGCCAATAACAAAAAAATTAAGAAGGCCGCTTCAAAAACAGAAGATTCAATTCCTTTTAATATCCCTGATAATTGGACATGGGTGAAGCTGTGTGATATTGGCGAATTAGCAAGAGGGAAATCAAAACACAGACCGCGAAATGATGAAAGCCTTTATATTGACGGAACAATCCCTATGATCCAGACTGGAGATGTCGCTGCAGCCCATAAATACATTACACAATTCAACACTTGTTATAATGAAAAGGGACTTGCCCAAAGCAGGCTATGGAAAAAGAGGACATTATGCATCACGATAGCCGCTTCAACCATAGAAGAGACTCCATTTGATATCCCAGACTCATGGAAATTTATTCGTATGGGTGAAGCAATAACATTATTATCTGGACAGGATTTCACATCGGATAAATATTCTGATATTGAAATCCCTAATGGAACTCCATACTTGACAGGTGCAAGCAATATTGAAAATGGAAAAGTCATCATAAATAGATGGACTAATCATGCAAGAGCAATCGCTTATAAAAATGACCTGCTTGTAACCTGCAAAGGCACTATTGGTGCAATGGCACTTT
>CAJTVR010000038.1 GCA_910580075.1 uncultured Eubacterium sp.
GAGTAAAGTTGTACATACCAATTTCCGACAATACACAGTTAAATTTACAGTCTCCCCACTTCTTTTCCAGTCTTCCCATACATTACTTTCCTTCGGTATTTTGGAATAAAAACAATATGGTACGTGCAATTATACTTCGTATGTGCTAAAATTTGATTATCCATTATGGATACCTCCTGTTTTTCATAGTCTATGATGGCGTCATGGCTGCCCTCCACATAATACTGCGGCACCTCCCCTTCGTTCGCCTTGCGTTTCTCGGAAAGGAAGTCCACCGTGTTCCTTGCGAAACGGCTCACCGATTTGGTGACAATGAGGTCGATTTTCCCGCCCAGTGCGTCCTGCACCATTTTGTTGAAGCCACTGCGATACCTCGTGTCGGTCGCGCTGATGCCTTCGACAGCTCCTGTCAAACACGGACTAAAAATATTTTGTAAACAAATATAAAAATTTATCGAAACATATCACTTTTTATCTACTTTTCTGTTTTTACAGTTCTTTTTATTCTCTATTTTGTTCCTGTTCCAGAATAGCCAGCAGCTGATTTTTCAACCATGGATATTCATCATGAATAGTCAAATATACATCTTCCATACGCAATGTTTGATATCTATGTGCTGTAATATCTCTCATTCCTGCGACTGCCTTCCATGGAAACGTCTTGTATTTATATCTTAAATCATCCGAAATAACTTTAGCAAGTTCTCCAACATTAATGCATGTCATTCCCATTGCGCGTTTCAACATCTCATTCTCCAAAAACTGCTCCAGCGAAGCTTTCCCCAAAAGTTCAACTCCTATATCTATTTCCTCAATAATCTTTAATATAGTGATTTTATCCCTATGCTGCATATAGTATCACTTCCTT
Source organism: uncultured Eubacterium sp. (assembly GCA_910580075.1). Lineage (GTDB taxonomy): Bacteria > Bacillota > Clostridia > Lachnospirales > Lachnospiraceae > Eubacterium_J. The sequence continues at coordinate 869 of CAJTVR010000038.1, forward strand.
GCGAATTTCTATCATATCATCCGGCATAACCGGCCCATGAATCACATCTACTTTTACTCCTAACATTTCTTCTAATTCAATCTGCACCATAGATAGAGTAATCAATGAAACAGGTTTTTTAAATTCTATAATCAAATCTACATCACTGTTATCATTATTTGTTCCCTCTGCTCTTGAGCCAAACAGGGTCACTTTTGAAATAGAATATTTAGCAATTATTCTTATTACCGCATTAGAAATATCATCAATCATCATTTTTAATCCTCCCATCTATTTCATATGTAAAACTGTTCAAGCGTTATATAGTTTTCCACTTTTTAAAAAAGTTTTTCTGTTACAAAAGTTTTTACAAATTGTGCACTTACATATGCAGCATATTCTTGATGCTCATTAGATTTGTCCTTATTCGCAAAATCCGATATTGCCTTAATACAAATTGGTATAGGCTTAGGACTAATTGCCTGTTGAGATGCATAATACATCCCATAAGCTTCCATGTCTATTCCATCTGCTTGCCTAAGAAATTTTTTTATCATCACCTCAATAATTTTGCTGTTTTGAATTACAGAATCTCCTGTTGCCATATCTCCTGTTCTAATTTGTGGAATAGAATATTTTGCTTTATTCCTAAAGCTATTATATATTGAACAAAGCTCGGCTTCATCTTTACTCTTTTCTTTTGGCGTTGAAAATTTACCACTACAATAATCTTTTACCTCTTTAGGAATAATAATATCCCCGATATTATATTCTTCTTTCACTCCTGCGGCTATACCAGACATAATAATATATCTTGACGCAAAATTGAAAGATAACTTTGATGTAATTGTTGCGGCAGCTACCATTCCCATTTGAGTTAAACTGGTAGAAATAACCTTAATTTCCTTTTTGTTATTAACCCATTTGGTTTCATGATATACTGTTGAATCACCTGGTATTTTAACTTTATTCCATTTTTCAGATGCAAACACATGTCAGTAATAACTAGTCGATATTTTTCTTGCCTCATCCTAGCAATTGCCTCAATAACGCTAGGAACAATGATAATATCACCATCTTTTATATTCTTATTAGTTTTACATACTTTTTTAATTACTTATGCTTTTCCATTTTCATCATCTACTATTAATATTTTCATTCTTTTGTTCCTCTTATTTGCTAGATATTTAGATAAAGTTTTAGCTTTTCCTGCCATTCAACCGATGCTGAATCATATTTTATATAACCTAAATAATACTGGCTATACTTCTCTAATATCACTGCTTCCAATTCTTTTAAGGTTATCAAATTATTTCCTCTTTCAAAATCATTAAACCCAGTTACTATCACCACTTTTATATTATATTTTTTTCTTTTTTATTCATATCTTAAAGTTTGCCACAGATCCTAATTTTGAATATATTATTTGATAATTTCATCTGTTGTCTTCCCTATACTTATTAAATTATGATCCTGCGCCTACAAATATTCTGTCAAAACTACTTGCTGCCGCGGTATCTTTTTTGCATTCTACCTTATTATTCTAGTACCTTGTTAAGTCCAAAACTGTATCAAAACAAGGCACTAAAATCATGGTTAAAAACAAACTCTTATTCCTCAAATAAAGGTTTTGGATATAAGCGTTTTAATTTAATTCGTGCATCTTCTGCTGTAAAATGCCATTTTACCCCAATCTGTTTTTTGTTGCGGTCTTTCTCCCAGTCAGAGATTGTATTATTTAGTTCTTCCAGTGAACGAATGCGCCTGTTTCCAAGGCATTGCATGGTTAGAGCACTCAGCTCTGTTTCCACGATATTAAGCCAGCTTCCATGTCTGGGTGTAAGCAATTTTTAGCATCATTTTCGCATAGTCCCCTTTCGTACGGTGTTCAAGCGCGTATGTATGCCGCCATCCGCCAAGCGGTTCTGTAAACATAAATATGCTTGCTGTGCCGCACCGTACATATTCAGAATCAATTTTTTCACAGTGCCCGGATTTTTGAAGCTGTGTATCCGGACTTATTTGTGCCGGCTTTTCTGAGATTCGTTCCCTGATCTCACCAAGGAGCTGCAGTGGTTTTTTCATTCATGCAAATGACAGAGATATCACTGCAGTACGGACGCTGGTAAATGCCAGGAACATCTTCCATATCTGCAACAAAAGAGGAATCATTTTGTTTGGAGATGCACCAGTATTTGCTCAGGTGCGGTCTGAGTTCATTTGTATTCAGAAGCTCCCAGATTGTAACATATGAAACGGATACGATGTATTGTTTTTCCATACAGTGTTCAGCAAGCAGCCTCAGTGTCCACCGGGCATGTCCTTCTGGCGGCCCCAGCGCTGCGGCAATTACCTTTGCTTCAAAATCACCCGTGATCTTTGATGCCACAGCAAGCGTAATGCGTGTTTTGCAGTGCAGTGCGGCTTCCAGACCGCTTTCAGAATAAGCCCTGCGAATCTGGTTTACAGTAGTTGGTGAGCTATCAAGCCACTCTGCTAATTCCCGGTTGTTCTTTTTTGACTCCGGCTTATTGTCATTACTGTGAGGAGCCTGTGCGTGCAGAATTTCTCTTGCCGAATACTTATTGCCGGAATGGGTCATGGATTTTAAAACAGCCTCATCTTCCATAGTTAATAATGCTTCATATTTTTTCTTTGGCATAATGGTCACTCCTTTTTAACCAGAGTAACATGCCTAAGATATAAAAGAAATATTTTGATACAGTTTTGGACTTAACAAGACACTAGTACTATATGTCTCTGTTCCTTAACCCTTATTACTATCTTCTGACTCATTTTAATCATCTCGAATTAAGCACCGTCACTTTGCATTTATATTTTAGAATCTTGTATATTCCTTGAATACTTACTACTACTTCCAATGATAACATATAAATAATATTGTCAACAAATATTTTTCTTAATGTCCATATTAAAAATGGAATATCTTTTAGGTGCATTATTTTTCTTTGTAATAAGATAATTCCGGCAGCAATGAGCGAAATAAGGAACAGATATAGAATAAACCAAAACTGTCCAGCCGAAAACCCGCCGTCAGCACCTGTTAAGTCAGTAAAATGTGTAAAGAAAACAGCATAATGCTGAAATAAATTTCCTTGATAACCATAATTAAATTTATCAGCCATATAGGTCATAGGCGGCATAATCAGCACTGTCCCAAAAATAAATGGTATCAGTAATTTTTTAGCCCTTTCCAGCACATACTGCCCGATTGTCCGCTTTTGCAGCGCAGATCTTGTGGAAATGCCTGCAATGAAAAACATAAGCGGCATAAAATACGGACTAAAAAATACCACAATACTGCTGATTATTTTATTGTTTTCAAAAAAAATGTAATTTGGTTCTCCCCATACATTCCATGCCATTGCTGCATGATAGGGAACAAGAAGTAAAATGGTAATCCAGCGTATATTGTCAATATAGTATTTTCGCATATTTATCTCATGCATTTTATCAATAAAATTCAATACTGTTATCCTACCACAACTGCACGCACAATTCCATTAAATTCTGCTTTTTTGCCGGAAGTCAGGCCGTTCCTGCTGTCGGAGCTCTTGTCAGGATAGAGCTTCCCGGCGACAAGCAAAATTTCGCCGGCGTCCTGTCATAATCCACAGGCCCGCCGGCTCATAATTTTTTCTATATATACTGCTTCATAAGCATTACTTCAAATCCCGCAGCACCTCAAAGCACCACGCCATCCTTAAAAATCGATATCCCGCGATATCCGCGCCGTTCCGAACAGGTCTTCTCCCCGCCCGCAACACGCAGAACCAGCTCAAACAGACGCTTTGCTGTGTCCTCTAGCGGTTCCCCGTCTGCAGCCGGGCCGGCGTCAAAATCTATCCACCCTTTCTTCTTCTGTGCCAGCTGGCTGTTTGTAGCAATCTTAACCGTAGGTGCAGGTGCTCCGAACGGCGTGCCTCTTCCGGTCGTAAACAGAATCATATGTGCCCCCGCAGCCGTCATTGCCGTCGCAGATACAAGGTCATTTCCCGGACCGTACAGCATGTTCAGGCCTTTTGTCACAACAGGCTGTGCATAACCTATCACATCTGTAATCGGAGCCGTGCCGCCTTTCTGCACGCAGCCACAGGATTTATCCTCCAATGTTGTAATGCCGCCCTGGCGGTTTCCCGGACTCGGGTTATCATATACCACTTCATGATGACTGATAAAATAATTCTTAAAACCGTTAATCATATCTACCGCTTTCCTGAATACTTCCTCATTCACACAGCGGTTCATCAAAAAGCCTTCTGCCCCGAACATCTCCGGCACTTCTGTCAGCACCGTCGAGCCGCCTCTTGCCGTCAGCATATCGCTGAAGCGCCCGACAGCCGGATTTGCGGTAATGCCGGACAGACCGTCAGAGCCGCCGCACTTCATGCCGATTACCAGCTCGCTGACTAAAACCGGCTCTCTTTGAAACCGGGACGCATAGGCCGCACATTCTTTCAGCAGCTCTTTTGCCCGTGCCAGCTCGTCCTCTTCTTCCTGGCAGATTAAAAATTTCACACGGTCATGGTCATAGTCTCCCAGCTCTTCTAAAAACTGCTCATGTGTCAGGTTCTCACATCCCAGTCCTACAACCAGAACGGCCGCCGCATTCGGATGACGTACAAGTGCTGCCAGCAGCCTTCTTGTCTGGGCATGGTCTTCTCCAGTCTGGCTGCAGCCAAACGGATGCGGAAATGTATACAGCCCGTCAATTGTACCATTTACAAGGTTCTGGTTTTCTTTTACAATCTCCCCTGCTACATCATTGACACATCCGACCGTCGGAATTACCCAGATTTCATTGCGGATTGCCGCGCGGCCGTCTTTCCTTCGAAATCCCTGGAAATATTCCGGCTGTTCTGTTTTCAGATCATGAATATCCGGCTCATAGCTGTATGTAATTTCCCCTTCCAGATTCGTAGCCATATTATGCGTATGTATCCATTCGCCAGGTGCCGCATCCTGCGTCGCATGTCCGATTGGAAATCCGTACTTGATCACATTTTCCCCTTTTGCAATCGGTTTTAATGCAATTTTATGTCCCTGGGGAATATCCTGGGCTGCTTCAATCATCTGTCCGCCGGTCTGTATATGCTCCCCTTTTGCAATCGGATGCAGTGCAACTGCCACATTATCCATTTCCGTAATCTGAATCGTTTTCATAGTCTTTACAGACAGCCTGCAAATGCCGCCTTTGCCCCTTTCGTCCGAATCTCTCCAAGTGCTTTTACTACTGCTTCTTCAAATCCTGGAATCTCAGCCAGATTCTGCTCCCACATCCGGGTATTTGTCATCACGGCATGTACAAGCCCCTCCTCGCTGTCGTTTTTGTGAGCTTCGTAAAATTCCAGTACAAAGCGGTCGTCGCTTACTGTATATTCATTGCCCAAAGGACGCCTGCAGACCAGCCCTTCCTCTGTCAGCTTTTGAATATCACTGCTGTAAAAGGCAATATATGCCGCAAACGACATCGTAAGGCAGACCGGCAGCGTGCCTTTTTCTTTTACATATTCCAAAAGTGAAGGCATGTTACGGGCTTTCCACTTGGATGTGGAATTCAGCGAAATGCTCATCAGCTCGTGATCCACAAACGGATTGTTAAAACGGTCCTGAACTGCTGCCGCAAACTGATTCAGGTCGTCTTTATCTAACGGCAGTGTCGGAATTACTTCTTCATTCAGCATCTTATTCATAAATCCGCGGATCACTTCATCATGCATACAGTCACGGACAATATTTTCTCCTGCCAGATACGCTCCAAGCACAAATCCGGTATGTGCTCCGTTTAAAATACGTACCTTCCTTTTTTTATAAGGACTCATATCCGGTGTAACAAACACTTTATCTTCCAGTCCTGCTTTTCGAAACGGCAGTATGTCATTGAGTGCTTCATCCCCTTCAATAACCCACACGCCAAACACTTCTCCTACATCCAGAATCTGATCCTCATATCCATGTACGCTGGCAAGTGCGGCCGTTTCCTTTTCATCACGGATACGTCCCGGCACAATCCGGTCTACCAGAGAGCCGCAGAATGTGCATGTTTCATTGACATAACTGCGGAAACCATCTTCTAATTCCCACTGGTCAATATACTGATTCACGCATTTTAACAGTTCCTTTCCATTATTATCAATCAGCTCACATGCAAGAATCAAAACACCCGGTTTTCCTGCCTGATAGCGGCGGTACAGCACCTGGGTCAGCTTTGCCGGAAAGCTCGATGGCGGGCAGTCGTCCTTTTTGCAGGAAGCGTCATAAGCAATCCCTGCCTCTGTCGTATTCGAAACGATAATTTCCAGATCGTCACTGGCCGCAATTTCCATCACCGCCTCATAATCCTTTTCCTCATACGGATTCAGACAGCGGCTGACACTGGAAATGACACGCCTCTCATCCACTTTTTCCCCTTTTTCGCTTCCGCGCAGATACAGCGTATACAGTCCTTCCTGTTCGTTAATCAAATCTGCAAGCCCCGGTTTAATCGGCTGCACCAGCGCACATTTCCCGTTCCAGCCCGCTTTCTCATTCGCCAGGTCAAACCAGTAATCCACAAATGCACGCAGAAAATTTCCCTCTCCAAACTGAAGTACCTTTTCCGGTGCATCTTTCAAAATATATCCGCTGTATCTCGATCCTTCCAACACGTTATAATTTAATCTTTCCATACCCTGTTTACCTGTCCTTTCTCTCTATTTTTATACATCCCGGCCGCTTTGCAGCGATCTTCATGCATAGAAATCCAGTTGTCTTTTTAATATTTCGATTCGATGTTCTTTTCTAACTTTCTGTCAAATTTTTAATCGGTAATTTTAATTTCAGTCATCAGCTGTATTTCTAATTTCCAGTTTTCCTTTAAAACGCCCAGTCCTTTTATTAAATATACTTTATTTTTAATTTTTAAAATATTTGTTATATTTTCTCTGTATTTTGCAAATCAAAATCTTTTTTTAATATGCTGCATTATTATTTTTTATATACTGCAGATCACCGCTGTCTGCTTCTCTTCACATTTTATCTGATCATTTCTATTATAACAGCTAAACTGTCCGCTGGGAATCACTTCAATTGTATAAAAGCCGCTACAGCGTAAAATATCTTCTTTTCTGCTGCTATCTGCCGGACTCCATAAGATACAGGAAAGCCAGACGCGGATTACTCTGTCTGAAAAAGAACAAGCAGATGCAGACAGCATAAGGCAGAATCAAACGAAGACTGCTATGTCAGGATGGCCGTTTCAGACCACTCTGTTCTTCATGACAATTCAGGCAGACTGCTGTGTTCCTCATGACAGCCCCAGACGCATAGACCGCTCTGTTCCACAGGGCACTTCCAGCCAGACTGCCCTGTTCCTCATGACAGTTCCAGACGCACAGACTGCTCTGTTCCTCATGGCAGTTCCAGGTGCAGACTTCTCTGTCCGGAACGGCAAATCCAGACATGGACTATGCTGTCCCGGATGACTGATAGTTCTCCGGGCAGCACAGTCTCTCGGGATTCGAAAATCCGTAATAAAGCAGTCCTCTCCCTGACCTGGTTTAATAAAACAGTCCTACCAGTGCTGTCGTACAGAACGGTACATAAGTCAGAAGCAGCAGGACCACTGCAAGCAGAATATAATACGGCACAGCCTCCTTAATAAAACTCTTCGTTTTACATCCCGTAATCCCGCAGGTAACAAACATCAGCGTTCCCATTGGCGGAGAAAATGCGCCAATTGCATTATTAAAAATATACACCATTGCAAACTGAATTTCATCAATGCCATAGCTTGCTGCAATCGGTGCAAGCAGAGGCACCAGAATAATCATGGACGCATTCCCTTCAATAAACATTCCCACTATAATAAGGAAGATATTCACTACAATCAGGAATACATACTTGCTGTGAATCGCCGTCATCATCCATTCTGTCAGCTGCTGCGGAATTCTCTCTTTTGTCAGTATCCAGGAAAAAACTGCTGCAGCAGACACAATCAGCATAATCGAAGCCGTCGTTGTTACCGTTTCTTTTAAGGCAACTGTCATGTCCTTTAACTTCAGTTCCCGGTAAATCAGTCCCAGAATGACTGCATAAATAATTGCAACTGCTCCTGCTTCTGTCGCCGTAAACACCCCGAGACGGATGCCGCCGATAATGATAATCGGAAGGCAGAGCGGAAGAATCGCCGGTTTTGCAGCTTTTCCAAATTCCCGGGCAGAAATCTTTTCTGTCCGCATCGGCACATAGCCGCGTTTTTTGGAAATAAACGCTGTCAGAAGCATCATGGAAATACAAAGAATCGCTCCTACGCCAATTCCCGATATAAACAGCTTGCCAATTGAAACATTTGCGATACATCCATAAAGAATCATTGCAATTCCCGGAGGAATCAGAGGTGTAATCATAGAAGATGCTGCAGTAACTACTGTAGAAAAGGATTTAGAAAATCCTGCCTTTTCCATTTCAGGAACCATCATTTTTGCTTCCATCGCTGCATCTGCAATATTGGACCCGGAAAGTCCGCCCATCAGTGTAGAAAGAAGGATATTTACCTGTGCCAGTCCGCCCGTCATGCGCCCGGTCAGCACAGAGCAAAAATCCATAATTCTGGACGTAACACCCGTATAATTCATGACAATGCCGGCACAGACGAAAAACGGAATTGCCAGAAGCGAAATACTTTCCACGCCTGTAATTGCCTGCTGTGCAAAAATAATCGGATTTGCACTTGGATTCAGCACAAAATAAAATGCGGATGCGCCTAAAACGGCAATAAAAACCGGCACTTTCAAAAACAAAAGTACTAAAAGAGCTGCTGCACAAATTGCAATAATGGCTGAGCTAGACATTAAACTTCTCCCCCTTTCTTATCGAAATATTTGCTGTAAAAATAGCTGATGATCATCAGTATGTAAGATACCGGTGCAATCCCATACTGCAGGGTCATAGGAATCTTCAGCATACTCGATGTCCTTCCGTTTTTTACAAACATCTGTATAAACCCAAAACTGTTATAAAGCAGATATGCAATCACAAGAAACACAATCAGATCAATCACATAACTGATGATTTTCTGCACACTCTGCGGAAACATTTCCACGATCATCTCAATCGCTACATGACTGCCGGTACGGAATGCTGCCCCGCCTGCTGCAAATACAATCCATACCATGCAAAACAGCTGTACCTCTTCTAACCAGGTAAACGGCTGGCCGATAATATAACGCATGACAACTCCGGCAAACGTAAGTGCAATCAGTACAATCAGCGCAATTCCAGCCACTATGATATCCAGATTTCCTGCTATTTTTTTCAATGCGCTTTGTTCTTTCATCCGAATCATCTCCTTTCAGCACATGCTCTGGTGCTAAAACAGCCAGGTGCCGCACCCGGGATTTGTAGGATCACCCCGAAAATCCCAGACTGCCTGAACACCGTTTTTTATTTTGCTCCCATAGCTGCTCTCACTGTATCGTAAAGACCGTCAGACCATCCAAAAGTAGAGCCCTGCTCATAAAATGCCTGAGCTTTTTCACGGAATCCTTCCATTACCTCTTCAGACGGCTCCACAACTGTAACGCCTTCATCTTTCATCTTCTGCAGATACTCTTCATTTGACTCATCTACCAGATCGTTATTAATAAGCCCGGCTTCTTCGCCTGTAGTAACGAGCAGTTCCTGCTGATCCGGTGTCAGGCTGTTAAATAAGTCTGCACTCATAACCCATGTTGTAAAATTCAAAACATGAGCGTCCAGAATCAGGTTCGATGCAACTTCATGCAGCTTTCTTCCATATAAAGTAGCCAGAGGATTTTCTGCACCGTCAATTGTCCCCTGCTGCAGAGCGGTATATACGTCACCCAGGTCCATACCAGTAGAAGTAGCACCGAGGACATCAAAACCGACAGACTGAATCTGATTGCCCGGTACACGAATCTTCAAACCGGAAAGGTCTTCCACTTTTTCTACCGGCTTGGTCGTCAGAGTATGACGTTCGCCGTATTTCCAGTTGGAAGTAACAATCTTTAACCCTTTGCCTTCTAACTGGGTGCACATATCGTTATACCAGTCACTTTCAATCAGCGTCCAGCACTGATCCCAGTCATCAAATAAAAACGGTCCGAATACAATACCAAAATCCGGTACGCCGTAATCAGCATAAAATGCACCGTCTGCAAGCGTGATATACGGCTCGCCCAGCGTCATGCCGTCAATCAGCTCGTTCTTGCTGCCCAGCTGGCTGTCTGGATACAGCTCTAATTTCAGGCTGCCGTCTCCTTTTTCCTCAACCAGTGACTGCCATTTCTCAAGTGCCTGGCCAATCGGCTCAGATATGGAATTTTCAAAACCAATCTGAAGCGTTACTGCATCGGCAGAAGATGAGGATGCGCCCGCATCCGGCTGATCTTCCCCGGATGATTCTTCAGAATCTGAATCCGGTGCAGAAGTCCCGCCGCCCGAACTGCTGTCATCACCTGATCCGCATGCTGTAAAAGACACTGCCATTACCCCTGCCAATACCATTGCTAATAATTTCTTTTTCATGTTTTTTCTCCTTTCAATTCTATGGCATTTTTATTCTGGATTTTTACTCCGGATTTCTATCCCTGAATTCTATTGTGAATTTTATATCCTGAATTTTTCAGTTTTAATTCATAAACTTTCTATTCTAAATTTTTCAGTTATTTATCCATGAATTTATATTTCAGACTATGATTCCGGGCTTTTGATTCCGGATTATTATTCCCGTTTTTCTGCCCTGATTATCTATTCTGGATTTATATTATTTCCAAATCATACTAATACCAGTGAATGGATTGTGACTGATCAGATATCCGTGAAATCAATCCCCACTTTGAGCATGCTTCCGCCCTTGGTGCTGAAATCTTCAAACGCCTGTGCTGCATCATGAAAACTGTATACATTTGTCACGATCTTCTCTAAATCTACCTTTCCTTCTTTTACCAGGTCAATCAGTTCCAGAAAATCTTTCTTTAATGCATTCCTGCTGCCGTACACATTCAGCTCTTTTTTCTGAATCATAGTAAAATTAAAATCCAGATTTTGTTTGCCGACGCCAATCAGCACCACTCTGCCTCCGAAAGCCGCACAGTCAATGCAGGACTGGAAGGTAGACGGAAGGCCGACTGCCTCGATACAGACATCAAAACCATTTCCCATCGGTGTGCCGTTAACATCCTCACATCCGGTAATTTCCTTCACTGCCGCTTCTAAGCTCTCTGCCCCCTCATTAAAAACCGTACCCGCAAAGCCAAACATTTCCTGGCTGCGCATCAGCTTTTCTTTCGCTGCAGGAATATCACACAGATAAACTTCCCCGCCTAAAGCCTTTGCTGCGACTGCTGCCAGCACCCCGATTGTTCCGCCGCCGATTACCAGTACTTTATCCCCTGGATTGATTCCTGCACGCTGTACTCCGTGATAGCTGATGCAGAATGGCTCAATAGCCGCCAATGTTTTCGGAGACAGCCCTTTGCCGTCATAGATACGTTCCAGCGGCATCGTTATGTATTCGCAGAATGCCCCGTCTCTCTGGCATCCCATAGTCTGATTGTCCATGCATGCATTCAAAATCCCCCTCCTGCAGCTGTAGCAGTGGCCGCAGTTAAAATACGGATTGCAGGTAACTGTCATCCCCGGTTTCAGTCCCCGGTCATTTTCATCAATTTCCACAATTTCTGCCGCAAATTCATGTCCCGGAATACGCGGATAATCAAAATATGCAAATGTTCCCCTGTACGAACCGAGATCACTGCCGCAAATGCCCCCATACAGCACCTTTAACAGCGCTTCCCCGCTCTTTCGTTTCGGCATTTCAATATCACGGATTGTAACTTTGCCAGGCTCGTCAATATAAATCGCTTTCATTTTTAACCTCCTCCTTTTACATTCATGCGTTCTTTCATGTGTTCTTTGTTGTATGCAGTGTTGTATACATCACAATTGCATAATAAACCCTAATAGACAATTTGTCAATTATGATTCTGTTTTTTTCTAATTTTTTGGCACATTTCACAATTGAGGTTCTGCCGTTTTGTATATTATGCCTTGCACTTTATAATTACATCAATAGACCTTAAAAGCATCCTCCGGTTACGCTATTTCTTCCTCCCTATAGACTGCCCTCACCTTCTGCAGTTTGTTCATAAATAATTTACTTGAATATCAAATATTCTTACTATATAATATATTTTATATATATAATTTAAAAAATCAGAATTACTAATGCATCGTATCATTTGAGCGTGCAGCATAACTTAACTATTTACATAGCCATATACATCCGCATAACGAAACATCTGCCTGATTAAAACTTCTGTAATTATTGAAACTTGAAACTTTCTGTAATTGAAGGATTACATGCCTGAAACTTCTGTAATTAAAGGATTGTATGCCTGCAGCATCCGTTTCATTGTAGATTTACATGCCTGCAGCATCTGTATTATTGTAGATTTACATGCCTGCAGCATCTGTTTCATTGTAGATTTGCATGCCCGCAGCATCTGTATTATTAAAGAATGGCATGCCCAAATTATCAGTATCTGCTTCATTTAATCAGGCTCTGCGAACTGCTCCATAAAACCTTTTTTACAATGGACTGCGCAGCTGCACATTCCTATCATCTTTACACTGCAATATATCTGCTTAAAAAATATATGACTTACAAGGAAAATACCAATGACAGAACACAACCGAAACAAGCCGCTAAAACAGCTGGCTTATGAATGCATAAAAGAAAAAATTCTATCCTGCGAATATAAACCGGGGTTATACCTGAATGAACAGCAGGTCTGCGAAGATATCGGGGGCATCAGCCGTACGCCCGTACGCGACGCGCTAGGACGCTTAGAGCAGGAAGGCCTTTTAAATATCCTGCCAAAAAAAGGAGTAATTATATCTGAACTGCAGATTTACGACATTAACCGGATTTACGAAGTGCGCATGCTCCTGGAGCCTTATGCACTTTCTCATTATGGGGCAAGGCTGGACCCTGACGGGTTAAACCGTTTTGCCGTTACCATGTCCAGTAAAAACCAGATTCAGACTGCTAATTTTTACGACCTGGATGACCGCTTTCATGGATTTATAATGAGCGCACTCCAAAACCAGTACCTGATGGATACATACGAAAATATCAGCAATATGAACCAGCGCCTGCGTGTTCTGTCCGGATCGCATGTGAAAAACCGGATCGCAGATACATTTGCCGAACATATGCAGATTATAAGCAGCTGCCTGGAAAAAAACTGGGAAAAAGCTGCCGACGCAATGACAGCGCATCTGGAAAAATCCCGTATTGCAACTTTTCAAATGATTGCAGAAAATAAAGATAATTTTTAACCAGTATCATGAACCTCCAAAAAGTCGAAATTTGTATTGTATTACCTTAAGATTAGAGATACAATAGAATTTAGAAGGGATAATGATTCCCAGGGAGGTTTAATATGGAAATTAAAAAGAAAGAAACTGCATCAAAGAAAAAAATTGCTGATGAAATTCTATACCAGATTGGCGGCAGCGTCATTTTCGTACTGCTGTTCATAGCAGCAGCCGCAATCGGTATGACCGGATGGCTGAGCATCACATCAAAAAAAACAGAGCTCATACAGGAATCCAGCGCGGCTGCAAATGAGCTGACCGGCTTTTTACAGCAGTATACAAAATGCGTAACACAGCTGTCTGTTAATCCTGAAATCAAACACGTAATGAAACAGGTCACACCCGGCGATGATATCAGCCAGGCTGAACAAATGGATACCGTTATGGACAATCTTGTACATATTGCAGATACCGATACGGAAAATGTCATGGCTGCCTGGATTTCTGATTTAGATGCAAGCATACTTACACAGTCAGACGGCTTTACGAGCGAAGAAGGCTGGGATATTACCGGACGCGGCTGGTACGGATGCATTGAAACGAAAAAAACGATTCTGACAGAGCCTTATGCAGATTCTTCGACTGGCAAAATGATCTTAAGCGCAGCTGCTCCGGTTACAGACGATGAAACCGGAACTGTTCTCGGTGCCGCAGGCATGGATATCGCCCTGGATCATATGACGAAAGTCATGAGTGAATACAAAATAGGCAGCAAAGGATGCATACTTCTGCTGTCCGCAAACGGGACATTTCTGTATCATCCGCAAAACGATATTGTGCAAAAAAATATCAAAGACACTGATATGTCGCAGAATGTCAAAGATGCTGTTCTTTCCAGCAGCAGCCAGTTTTTAAAATATAAAGAAAACGGTATTACAAAATACGGTTACCTAAAGCCTGCAGGAGATACCGGATATATGGTACTCAGCTGCATGCCTTCCACAGAGTATTATGCGGTTCTGGCTGCAATGATCATAGCACTGGTTATTATTTTTGCCATAGGCATCATTTTAATAGCTATTAGAATCAGAAAAAGTGCCGCTAACCTGACCCGGCCGATACTGATGCTGAATGAAACCGCACAGCAGATGGCTGCCGGAAATCTGGATGTGGATTTGCAGATTACAAGCCAGAACGAAATCGGCGAGCTTGGCGCTTCATTCCAGAAAACAGCCAGCCGTCTGAAAGAATATATTGCATATATTGATGAAACCTCACAGGTGCTGGCACAGATTTCTGACGGCAGACTCCGTATTGACCTGAAAAATGACTATGCCGGGGAATTCCAGAAAATTAAAACAGCCCTTTTAAACATTTCCAGCTCTATGAACCAGGTTATGTCAGGCATTAATGAAAGCTCAGAAAGTGTATCTATTGGTGCTTCCGAACTGGCTACTGCTTCCCAGGTGCTGGCAGAAGCCGCTGAAACACAGGCTTCATCCGTTACACAGCTTACGGAAACAACCAATACTGTTGCAGACCAGGTGGAAAACAGCCTGCAAAAAGCTGAGGCTTCTGCAAAAGCCACCGAAATGGCAGTTTCCATGATTGAGCAGAATCAGAAAAAAATGAAACTGATGATGGATGCCATGAATAATATCCAGGAAACTTCCCAAAAAGTCGTTGGAATTATTCAGACCATTGAAGAAATTGCATCCCAGACAAACCTGCTATCCTTAAACGCTTCGATTGAAGCAGCCCGCGCCGGTGAAGCCGGAAAAGGATTCGCCGTTGTTGCAGATGAAATCGGAAAACTGGCATTAGAAAGTTCTCAGGCAGCAAACAATACAAAAGAACTGATTGAGATATCCATGCATGAAATCAATAAAGGAAACACAATTGCTTCCGGTGCCATGGATTCTTTGAAAGAATCTGTAAACGCTGTCAGCCAGGTTAATGAAATGATTCAGGAAACCGCTCAGGAAGCAGTGATCCAGGCAGAAAATATGAAGCAGCTGCGCTCCGGAATCAAAGAAATATCCCATGGTATCCAGGATAATTCCGCTGCTTCTGAAGAAACATCTGCCACTTCGCAGGAACTGGCTTCACAGGCTGAAATATTAAACAGAATGGTACAGAAATTTGAACTTTCTGAGTGAACTGCCAGATGCTGTTAGAGAATATTATTGATACTTAGAGAACCCCGGAAAGGACAGACGTTCTTTCCGGGGTTTACTGCAGTACCAGGGGGGAGTATGTAATCTACCGAAAAGTATAGGCTATCCGGATAGCCTATGCTTTTCAGCATACGCTCTGACAAATCTTTTGGAAAAACTGAAAAATCCCATCTGATTCCAGCTCCCATGTATCTTCTGGCAAATCCTGAAAATAAATGCCCGTCCTAAGATCCACTGACAGACTGTCTAACGGAAACCCTTTTTCTCTTACAGGATGAGGCCTGGATGTAAGCAGAAATTCCCTGCTTTCCATCGAAGGCGTCATCGCTTCATACCGGTGGTCATCGTCCATAATAAAGCAGACAGCATTTTTATATCTGGCTTTCAGATTTCCGTACTGACGGGCCAGCCCGGAATAATATGCTATCATTTCTTCATCGGTCAGATTTTTCCCGTGCACTCTTCTTACATGGACTCCCGGCTGCAGCTCCTCTGGCAGACTGTCAAAATACAGGCCGCTGTCACAGGAAAATACTGGTATATGAAATGCCTGGTAATAAAATTCTGCTTTCTGTCTGGCATTTTCCAGCGGAGTGCTGCCAGTTTCATGCACAGCCGGAACCTCCTCTTTTAAATCTGCCAGTCCGGACAGCTGCACCGGCAGACACTTTAGCCTTTGTTTCATTTCCAACAGCTTCGCCGGATTATTCGTTCCGTACAATATATTCATCAAAAGATGCCTCCTCCCTGTTCTGTCAGTATTCTGTGCATTTTTCAAAAGGTACTGCATCCTATTTCTGTCAGGCCTGCATTACAGATTTCTCACTTTAAAATCACGCTCTGCCTCACGCCTCTGATCCTTTTTCGCAATATCCTGACGCTTGTCATACAGTTTTTTGCCCTTTGCGAGCGCAATCTGCACTTTTACAAGGCTTCCTTTCAGATATACCTGTACCGGCACAATGGTATACCCTTTTTCTTTGATTTTGCCCTGCAGTTTTAAAATCTCCCGCTTATGCATCAGAAGCTTTTTCGGACGCAGCGGATCTCTGTTGAAAATATTCCCTTTTTCGTACGGGCTGATATGCATGCCATATAAAATGACTTCGCCGTTTTCAATGTGTACAAACGACTCCTTAATGCTGCATTTTCCCATTCTCAGCGATTTTACCTCCGTACCATGAAGGCTGATTCCGCATTCATATGTTTCTTCCAGAAAATAGTCATGCCTGGCCTTCTTATTATTTGCAATCAGTTTAAAATTCTCCCTGTTCATCTTCTTTTTCTCCATCTGCTGGCAGCTCGTTTCCGTCTCTGATTCTCTCTGTTTCGTCTGCCAGCCCCGTTTCCGCCACCGGCTCTACTGCTTCGTCTGCCAGCTCAAAATCAATCGTCCGCATAAACTTATCTGCGGCTGTGCATTTTACCTTTAAAAACTGCCCCAGCTTAAAACATCTGCCGGTGCGTTCTCCAATCATCTCATAGGAAGATTCCACATACTGGTAATAGTCATCCCTTAAATCAGTCACATGAATCATGCCTTCAATCGTATTCGGCAGTTCCACATAAATGCCCCAAGAAGTAATGCTCGAAATCACGCCTTCGAAAACCTCGCCGATATGCTGCTGCATATACTCTGTCTTTTTAAGCTTGTCCGTTTCGCGCTCTGCCTCGTCTGCGCGCCGCTCCATTTCACTTGACTGCTTTGCCACTTCCGGCAGTATCGCATCGTAATGCATCTGCCTTTTCTCATTCATCCGGCCGCGCAGGCAGTCTTTGATAATTCTGTGAATCTGTAAATCCGGGTAACGGCGGATTGGCGATGTGAAATGGCAGTAATAATTAGCAGCCAGTCCGAAATGTCCCAGACAGTCTGGCGTATATTTAGCCCGCTTCATAGACCGCAGTGTCAGGCGGCTGATTAAATCTTCCTGCGGCGTGCCCGCAATCTGAGCCAGCAGTTTCTGCAGCTCTTTGGGATGAATATCATCACGCTGTCCGCGAATCGTAAAGCCGAAATTCGAAATAAATGCTGCCAGCTTTTTCACTCTCTCCGTATCCGGAGCCTCATGAGAACGGAATACAAACGGCACTTCCTGCCAGAAATAATCCGAAGCCACCGTTTCATTTGCAATCAGCATAAAGTCTTCAATCAGGTTCGTAGCCACATTCCGCTCATACGGCCTGATTTCCAGCGGAGTGCCGTCCTGATCAAGAATGATTTTCGTTTCCGGAAAGTCAAAATCAATGGAGCCGCGCTGCACGCGTTTGTTTCTTAACAAAGCTGCCAGCTCTTTCATACGCTCAAACATCGGCACCAGTTCTTCATATTCCCTGCAAAGCGCTTCGTCCTGACTGTCCAGTATCTTCTGTACCGCTGTATAGCTCATCCGCCGGTCCACATTGATCACCGTCTCCATAATCTCATGGTCCGTCACTTTTCCAGAGCGGTCAATCAGCATCACGCAGCTTAATGCCAGGCGGTCCTGTCCTTCATTCAGCGAACAGATACCGTTTGAGAGCTTATGCGGCAGCATCGGAATCACGCGGTCTGCCAGATAGACACTTGTTCCCCGTTTTAACGCTTCTGCATCCAGAGCCGAATGCTCCTGGACATAATTGCTGACATCCGCAATGTGCACACCCAGCCGGTAATACTCCCCTTCCATTTCACAGGAAACCGCATCGTCCAGATCTTTGGCATCTTCCCCGTCTATCGTCACCATCTGCCAGTCTCGTAAATCTTTCCTGCCCTGCATGTCCGCTTTGCTGACATCTTTTGCCACATTCACCGCCTGCTGCAGTACTTTTTCCGAGAATTTTTCCGGCAGGTCAAAGTCTCTTACAATCGATAAAATATCAACACCCGGGTCATTTTCATGCCCCAGTATTTCGATCACCCTGCCTTCTGGTTTTTTGCCTTTTTCTCCATACTTTGTCAGCTTTACTACGACTTTATGCCCGGTCACAGCTGCAAGTGAATGCTCTTTTGGCACAAAAATATCCTGGCCGAATTTCTGGTTATCCGGCACAACAAATCCATAATTCGGACTGGCCTGGTAAGTTCCCACCATTTCACTCAGTCCATGGGATATGATTTTAACAATCTCAGCTTCCCTGCGTTTTCCGCTCTGCGAAGGAAGCGGACGTATCTGCACCTGGTCCAGATGCACCGCTCCGTTTCGGTTTTCCCCGGCAATAAAATAGTCTTCGCTGTGCCCTTCCACCGTTACAAAGCCAAATCCTTTTGCATTGCTTTCAAAAATGCCGGCCAGCATATTTCCCTGGTTCTTAGCATATTTTCCTTTTTTTGATACCTCAATCCGGCACTCCTGTACAAGTGCATCCAGTACCTCTAAAAGCTCTGAGCGCTGGCTTTTGGGAACCTGGAGCACCGAAGCCATTTCCTTTGCTTTCATCGGAACGTAAAGCTCATCACAGATGAACTCGTATATCATATTTTTTCTGTCTTCGAATAATTTTTTATCCATAATTTTATTTTCCTCAATGACAAAAAAACTGCCGCACCCCGCGACAGTTTCATTCGTTAATTAATTAAAGCTTCCGATATTCAGGACTGCTGAAATTACAATAAACAGTACAACAAGCACCCTTGTCAGCTTAACCAGCATCCCTTCCATGGAACGGCCTTTGTTTTTGCCCCAGTAAGTATCTGCTGCGCCAGCAATTGCACCAAGACCTGCCGACTTACCTTCCTGCATTAAAATAATCACTGTTAACGCGATACATACTATAATAAATAAAACTTCTAAAGCAACCTTAACTGCAGCCAAAATTGACACCTCCATCTTGTAAATACTCTGCAATCCAGACACTGCTGTTTATGCAGACTCATGACTTTTGTATTGTAACATATGCGCTTATTTTATTCAATAGTTTTTTCCATAAATTTTATAAAAATATTACCGGATTATTACAGCAATATGTATCAAAAAACCGTCTCTTCACAAAGCAGGCCTGAAATGCCAGAAAAAACAGATTCGGACTGTATTCTGAACCGGTTCTGCATAACCTGAATGAAATGAATTTTTTAATCGAAGATGCTGTATGAAAGAAATAATGATTGTAACTTTTCCGGAAAGTGTTATAATATACTTAGGATTTCATTGTGCTCTATCACCTGTTTACTTTTGCACAATGATGCGCAGCACCTTGACAAACGAATATCGTATTGTATTTAAGCCACTCGTATGCCGTAAAGACTATATCATACAGAAAAGGAAAAAGAACATGTTAAACAGAATTAAAGATATGAAAGTTGAAAAGAAATTAAAGACCTGCTTTTCAACGGCTATCCTTCTAGCCAGCCTTTCAGGTTTCATCGGGCTGCTCATTTTAATTTACTGCAATTTTAGTTATAATGATGCATTGATTAACTACGGTTTTTCCCAGGGAGAAATCGGTATTTTCAGCACATACCTGAGCAAAGAGCCGACTATTATACGCGAGCTGATTCTTTTAAACGACGAGGATTCCATGCAGGAATCCTACGCCGAACTGCAAGGCATCCAGACGATCACCGACGAATCCTACGAAGCAATGAAACTGCACTGCCAGACAAAGCAGGAACTTGTATACATAGACCAGATTGAATTACTGCTGCCGGAATACCGCGCTTTGTTCGATCAGGTCAGAGACCTTGCAATGCAGAACAAAAATGATGAGGCCTTTGTTCTTCTTATTGATGAAGCCAAACCAAAATTCAAAGAACTGACAGATACAGTCGAATCTTTGATTGATCTGGAAGTTACAAGCGGAAATAAACTTGCAGACAGCCTGACGATTCAGTCCTATGCAATGATAGCTGTGATGCTGGTTATTATCATCGCTGCATTTATCGTGGCTATGCGTATTTCAAAAATGGTTGCAAGAATTATCGCAGAACCTACCATTCAGATACAGGAAGCAACAAAAGAGCTGACAGAAGGCCGCCTGGATATCCAGGTAGAAAAACTGTATTCGGATGAGATTGGCGAGATGACCGATTCCTTTAATTTAGCTATCCGCATTTTAAAGCAGTATGTCCAGGAACTGACCCGTGTCTTAACCAGACTTTCAGAGGGAGATTTTACAGTTACTGCTGAAGTACAATTTAAAGGAGATTTTTCTGAATTAAACGGAGCGATTGATACAATTACCAGTTCCTTAAACACAGCACTTACAAACATCCATGAATCATCCAATCAGGTATCCATGGGTGCCGGGCAGATGGCAGAAAGCGCTCAGGCCCTTGCAGAAGGTGCAACCGACCAGGCAGCGTCCGTTCAGCAGTTAACAGCAACTATTCAGAACATAACCGAAACTGTTATCCACAGTTCTGAAAAAGCAAATGAGTCCTACCAGAATGCAAAAGAATTTAAACATAAGGCAGAAGAAAGCAATGAAGATATTCTGCTCTTAAATGAAGCTATGGAACGTATTAACAATACTTCCAATGAAATTGCTACGATTATTGCTACCATTGAAGACATTGCTTCACAGACAAATCTGCTGTCATTAAATGCTTCCATCGAAGCTGCCAGAGCCGGCGAAGCAGGAAAAGGGTTTGCCGTCGTGGCTGACCAGATTGGGAAACTTGCATCCGACAGTGCGACTGCAGCCATTGATACAAAGAAACTGATTGAACATTCGCTGGAAGAAATCGACCATGGAAATGCAATTGTTGAAAAGGCAACTACTGCCATCGATTCCGTAATCAAAGGAATCAACAGCCTGGCGGATTCGACCAATGAAATCAGTGAAATGTCTGACTCTCAGGCAGATGCTATGAAGCAGTTAGAATCAGGTATCGAACAGATTTCCGAGGTCATTCAGAACAACTCTGCTGCTGCTGAAGAAACATCTGCTACCAGTGAAGAATTATCTGCACAGTCAGAAGCATTAGAACAATTAGTGGGACAGTTTACACTGAAATAACTCTTTTGCTTACAATACAATACATATGCCGCCAGCATATATTCGTTTATCGTGTTCAGGATAAAAATATCCTCTTGCATCAGATTTTGCAAGAGGATATTTTATTCACCTATTCATTTTAAATAAGAACTGTACAAAAATCATTTTGTCATATAGGGGTTGGATCTATATGATAAAACGCTGTCTAGCCAAATAGCTTATTTTGCACAGTTCCTAAAAGTTGCTTGGATATAATTGTACTATACCTTTGTCTTGCCCGTCAATACTTTTTTCCAAAATCATCCATATTTTAACATATCTTCCATACACATTCCGCTGGCTGCCAGCCTGATCAGCCCTTCTTTTGCCCTGTCAAATCCACGAAATAAACGCTGTTTTTCTGCAGGATTCCGGTACACTTTCCAGTAGCCTGCACATAAAGCGTGCCTGCCTTTGTTTTCTATAAATCCCTTGACATCCTCTGGCGGATACCCCAGAAACAGACCCATTTCATGCGGAAAATATCCCTGTTTTTCCCTGAAGGATGTAAAACGCGCGGCGAATGTATCCAGCAGTGCCTGCAGTTCAAAGTCCCTGTACCCCTCCCGATACAGCATTTTTTTAACGTTTTCAGCTGTAAAATAAAGGCCCAGTTCCCTCTTGCGGTACAGCAGCATCACACTGCACTCCCTGTCCCGGTATAGTGTGACACAGGCATATTTTAGTGCCTCCCGCTCAAACAGCTGCCTCACATCATTTTCCTGTACCTTTTTTATAATAAGCAGATTCGATACTTTCACACCTGCAATCAGCGGTGCGCAGCGCAGCAGAATCTGGGTTTCTGCCGCATTTATATCCATTTCTTTCAAAAGTCTGAATGTTTCCTGCGTCATATCTGCACCCCTTTTCTTACCGCAGTCATGCTTTTATTTTTTGCTGCTGCGGTTATTTCATACTTGGAACATTATGGCAAAAGTAATAAGAGACACTTTTAAATTATAGGATACCCGGACGCCGGGAATCCTATACAGTCCTTGCATCCTCCATTCTCAGAGTATATAATATCAAAATATAAGAACTCTGCCATTTTTTAAATTACATTTAGCAGTAGAAAAGCCTCACTGAAAGGAGAACTGACACAATGATATCTTTTGAAAATGACTATATGACCGGAGCACATCCGAAAATTCTTGAAAGGCTGGCTGAAACAAATCTGGAACATCTGGCCGGATACGGCATGGACCCTTATTGCGAAAGTGCTGCACAAAAAATCCGCACAGCCTGTGAATGCCCGGATGCCGGAGTTGCATTTCTGACTGGAGGAACACAGACCAATTCTATCGTAATCTCGTCTATGCTAAGAGACTATGAAGGCGTGATTGCTGCGGTTAGCGGACATATCAGTGTCCACGAAGCCGGGGCTATAGAATCCGGCGGGCATAAAGTGCTTGAAATCCCGCACAAGTCCGGAAAAATAGAACCGGATACACTGAAAAAATATATCAGCGGATTTTATGAAGACAGTAATCATGAACATATGGTATTTCCGGGCATGGTTTATCTTTCTTATCCTACAGAATATGGTACACTGTATACCAAAGAAGAGCTGACCGAAATATCCGATATCTGCCGCTTTTTTCAAATCCCTCTTTATATCGACGGCGCACGCCTTGGTTACGGGCTGATGAGCCGGCTAAGCAGCCTGACACTTCCTGAGATTGCAAGGCTGTGTGATGTCTTTTATATCGGAGGTACCAAAACGGGAGCATTATGCGGAGAAGCCGTCGTTTTTACAAAGCAGAATATGCCGCTCCATTTCATGACATCGGTTAAGAAACGAGGGGCACTGCTTGCCAAAGGACGCCTGATTGGAATTCAGTTTGATACACTTTTTTCAAATAATCTGTATTTTGAAATTTCCCGGCACGTGATTGATATGTCAGAAGAACTAAAAGTCATTTTTCATGAAAAGAATATTCCGTTTTACCTGGAATCACCGACCAACCAGCAGTTTATGCTCCTGGAAAATAAAAGAATCAGGCAGCTGGAAGATCAGGTAGGATTCAGTTTCTGGGAAAAATATGATGACACTCATACAGTTGTCCGGTTTGCAGCAGGCTGGTCTACAAGTTTAGAAGACCTGCATGCACTTAGGAATATATTATCCTGACCAGGAGGCTGGATCACAAAAGATGATACCTGACTGTATTCAATATCAGAGCCGTCTATTGCAGGAAAATGGAATATAAAAATGATACCTGACTGTATTATATTACCAGAACCGCCCTTTGAGGAACACGAACACAGGCTCCAAGGTATCAGTCGTAGCTGTATTTATTGATCAGTATCTCCCTTTGCAGAAACACAGGCTCCAGAAGATCAGACATGACTGTATTTATTGATCTGGAATTGCCTTTTACAGCATAACAGCAGCCTTTCACACAGAAGCCATAATAGTCTGCCGGCGAAAGGCTGTTTCTTTTTAAGATATTAAATACCAAGTTCCTTTTTTATCTCAGCTATAATTTCAGCGTATTCTTCTTCTTTCAGATATACCCGGTCAGGATTCATTGCAAATACACCGCCCCATTCGTATTCCCCTTCATACTTTGGTACAAGATGAAAATGCAGATGATGACCTGTATCCCCATACGCGCCGTAATTCACTTTGTCCGGCTTAAAAGCAGCCTGAAGCGCTCTGGCTACTCTGGCTATTTCTTCAAAATACGCGCTTCTTTCTTCGGCTGTCAGTTCGTTCATGTCTCCGACATGCTTTTTATGTGCGACAATAACCCTTCCCTTGTGGCTCTGCTCTTTGAACAGATAAACTTTGCTTGTCTCCAGTTCGCAGATTTTAATGCCGAATTTTGCAGATAACTCCCCTTCCATACAATATGCACAGTTTTGATCCATTTTGTAAACCTCCTTCTCCTTTTTTATGTATCATATCAGATATTTTCTATCTGCCAGTCTACAGGCTCCATTCCATGCTCTTCTAAAAATGCATTTGCCTGACTGAAATGCCGGCAGCCGAAAAATCCCCGGTATGCGGATAGCGGACTCGGATGCGGTGCCTTCAAAATCAAATGTTTTGGATTGTTCAGCATCGAAGTCTTACTCTGTGCAGGTCTTCCCCACAGCATGTATACAATCGGGCGGTCCTGTTCATTTACTGCCCGGATCACAGCATCTGTAAACTGCTCCCAGCCTTTTCCCTGATGAGAATTGGCCTGATGCGCACGTACGGTCAGTACTGTATTTAACAGCAGCACGCCCTGTTTCGCCCATTTTTCTAAAAATCCATGATTGGGAATATAACATCCCAGATCCTCTGACAGTTCTTTATAAATGTTCTGCAAAGAAGGCGGAATTTCTTTCTGGTCAGGCAGTACGGAAAAACTCAGGCCGTGTGCCTGATGTTCATTATGATAAGGGTCCTGGCCGAGTATCAGCACTTTTACTTCTGACAGCGGTGTTAAATGCAGTGCATTAAAAATATCATCCGAAGGCGGATAAATTACACGTGTGCTGTATTCCTCTTTCACAAACCGATATAGTTCCCTGTAATATGGCTTGCCAAACTCTGCCTGTACCGCTGGCTGCCAGTCATTTGCAATCATTCCCATTTTTTATCCCCGCTTTTGCTTCTGTCTTTTGTTTTTATTTCCGGCTGTGTACCGCTGGCCGGACTGCATCTGTTATCTTCTGACAGAAATTCCACGCGCTGCCAGGTCGTCTTTTAAGTCCATAATATCCAGTTCTTTAAAATGAAACAAAGAAGCGGCTAACGCTGCATCCGCTCCGCCTTCTGTCAGAACCTGATAAAAATGATCCTTTGATCCGGCCCCGCCAGAAGCGATAACCGGAATGGAAACACGTCCTGCAATCGTACTTGTCAGCTCCAGATCATAACCGTCCTTCGTTCCGTCACAGTCCATGCTTGTCAAAAGAATTTCGCCGGCTCCCAGCTGTTCTGTCCGGACTGCCCATTCTACGGCA
This sequence comes from uncultured Eubacterium sp., assembly GCA_910580075.1. Lineage (GTDB taxonomy): Bacteria > Bacillota > Clostridia > Lachnospirales > Lachnospiraceae > Eubacterium_J. Next base: position 26,284 of record CAJTVR010000038.1, read on the forward strand.
TCTATGCCCATGTCAATGCGTCCGCCGTTTTTGTAAATATTCCAGCCGCTGCCGTCTTCGCGCCGTTTTGCATCGATTGCGACTACCACGCACTGGCTGCCAAATTTATCCGCTGCTTCCCGGATCAGGTCAGGATTGTCAATTGCCGCTGAATTGACCGAAATCTTGTCTGCACCTTCCCGCAAAAGGACTTTGAAATCCTCTGTTGTGCGGATACCGCCGCCTACTGTAAACGGAATAAATACCCGTTCTGCCACACGCCGCACCATATCTGCAACTGTCGCACGCGCGTCTGAAGAAGCTGTAATATCCAGAAAGACAATTTCATCTGCTCCGGCAGCATCATATGCGGCAGCAATTTCCACCGGGTCGCCGGCATCTGTTAAATTTACAAAATTAACGCCTTTTACTACGCGGCCGTCCCTGACATCAAGACAGGGAATAATCCGTTTTGTAAACATACTATTTATACCTTTCTATCTGAATTCTGTCTAGCCTCTGTTTGAATTTTGTCTGGCTTCTATTTGCATTTTGTCTGGTTCCTGCCCGGATTCAATCCAGTTCCTGTCCGGCTGCTGTTTGCATTCGATCCGGCTGCTATCCGAATTCTGCCTGAATTTTCTGGAATCCAGAATTCCTAATATTCTGTTCATTCTCAGATCTCTGCGCGAGTAATACCTTTTTTACAGGCACAGAAATTTTTCAAAATCTGAAGTCCCACCGTACTGCTTTTTTCCGGATGAAACTGGCAGGCAAATACGTTTTCCCATTCTACCGATGCATGGATTGTCACACCATAATCTGTAACAGCCTTTACGATTTTATCATCTTCAGCTTTCAGATAATAGGAGTGGACAAAATAAACATACGGCTGGCCGGATATTCCGTAAAACAGCCTTCCGTCATTTTGAAGCGTCAGGGAATTCCAGCCGATGTGCGGAATTTTAAGCCCTTCTGCTTTTGGAATTTTTACAATCCGGCCTTTCAGGATGCCAAGGCCTTCTGCCTGTGTACTTTGTGAGCCTGCATGTTCTTCGCTGCCTTCAAATAAAAGCTGAAGCCCCAGGCAGATGCCAAGAAGCGGGATTTTCATTTCTGCCGCTTCTTTGATTACCTGGTCAAGCCTGCGCTTTTTTAACTGATCCATCGCTGCGGCAAATGACCCGACTCCTGGAAGGACGATTCTGTCCGCCCTGAGAATGGTATGAAAATCGCCTGTAATAACTGCTTCTTCTCCCAATTTTTGAAACGCTTTTTCCACGCTTTTCAGATTTCCGGCATCATAATCAATAATTGCAACCATATTTTCATTCCCATCTTACAAAATCTCATCTGCAGCTGCCCGGCAGCTTTTCAGGCGGCTTTCTATGCAGCCTTTCAGATGCCCTATGCAGCTGTTTTATTTTTCTTCGTTTAATCCCAGTTTTTCTAATATCTGATGCAGCTCCATTGTATATTCACTGCGCTTTTTAATGCTGTAGAGTTTTTTTGCTTTGCGCTTGCTTACGTCAAACTGTTCTTTTAAAAGCTGATCCAGTTTGCTTTCCATATCTGCCAGCTGCTGTGCTACATTCCATTCTTCTGCATCTGCAGAATGTACCGCACATCTGCCATATCCGCGTATCAGCGCATCCAGAGCCATTTCATACTGTCTTTGCTCCATCAGGGCCGTATAAGCCTCTAACTCAGTCTGAACTGCCGCCAGCGCCGCTGAGGCATGAAGCAGCGATTCGTCTTCCGGTTTTATTTTTACGCCATTGAGCTTTGCATAGGCCGTTACATAGTCACCCTTGTCAAATGCTTCTTTTGATTCGCCGACCGGCACAGAATATCCGAGCAGCACTGTTCCTAAGAAGATCAGCACCATCATAGACAGGGCAATGATCCACATCATCATAACAGGCACTTTCGGAAGCGGCGGCTCTTTGGGCATTTTATCCTTTTGCTTTGGCTTTTTCTCTTTCTTTGGCTTGCTTGCCTTCTTTGCTTCTTTTTCTGCTTTTGCTGCTTCTTTTTCCTGCTTCTTTTTCTCAGCCTCTTCCTGCTTTTGCTGCTTTTTGAGTTCTTTTTCCTGTTTTTTCTTTTCTTTGCGTGCTTTTGCGTCTAATTCTTCATTCTGCCCCATAGCCGCTTTGGCTGCTTCGTATTCAGCTGCTGCCTGCGGGTCCAATTCTTCCGGCGTTCCAAACAAAAGCCGTGAAAGTTTTGCAAAAGGACTGTTTGGATTTTTCTCTTTTTTCTTCTTTTTATCTGTGCTGTCAATATCAATGGCTGATTCCTCATAAGAAAAATCCGGTCCTGACGGAATCGTTTCGTCCGTCTTTGCCGCATCTTTGTACTGGGAATCCTGTGTGTTTGTTAATTCAGAAAGAGCCTCATCGTCTGACTCGCTTAAAATCTGAGTCAGGCTGTCATCCGGAGTGTTTTCCTTTGGCGCGTCAGACTCCTGCGGCATGTCTGTATCATCCGCTCCCAGCTCTTCCAAAATGCTGGCTGTCTCTTCATCAAAAAGATCCCCGAATATATCTTCGAGCCCTTCCATTCCTTTTGGTGCTGCTGACTGATCCTGTTCTTTTGCCATCTGTGAGAATCCTTCCTCCCCTGTGCCGGTATCTGCTGCCGGTATCTGCGCCTGATCCTGATCATCCCCTGCAGCAAAATCCAAAGCATCATTCAGACCGCCGTCTGCTCCGTCAGCCGGGACAGTGCCAGCAGTATCATTCAGGCTGTTAAAATCGATGTCCGGTTCATTGCCCGAAGCAGTGGCCGGGCTGTTATCCAGACTGTTCATATCCAATTCGGGACTGCCTCCCAGTCCGCTGTCAGCATCCAGGCTGCTGCCCGCCGTATCCTGAAAAAGACTTTCCAGATCGTCGTCTAACTGCGGAATCGTATCGACATTCATTGTTACATCGTCTGCGCCTTTTTTTGTATCGTCCGCAATATCTCCCATCTGACTGATATAATCATCTGTCTGCGGTGACTGATAGACCTCGTCTGCTTCCCCGTTTAGTTCCCGTTCAAAATCGCGCAGAAAACTGTCATCGGTACTGCTTTTATGCAGTTCGTCTTCAAATTCGCGCAGAAAATTTTCTTCCCGGATTTCATCCAGGGCGCTCTGCGTTTTTTTCGGCAGGTCATTCTGTGTCTGATAAGATTCCCTCAAAGCTTCCCTGTTCTGCTCAAAGTCTTCATCAAACTCACTCAGCTGGTCAGTAACCGAAGTCAGCAGATTGTCCAGATAGTCTTCACTCCTGCTCATGCATAACATCTCCTTTATCTTAGTGGCCTTTAGAAGGCTTATGCGCACGAAAAGTGAGAGTGCCGTAACTGACTGCCTTCATCCACGGCCGCTCCCACTCATTCAAAAATCCGTAAGCCCTATGCCCTGATTTTCTTATCAATCAGGCCGTCAATTGCTTCTACTAAAGAACCGATTTCCGGTTTGGTCAGCTGTGCATCTGCGCCTAATGCTTCTCCTTTTCTCCTCATTTCATCGTTTACAAGCGAAGAGAAAATAATCAATGGAATCTGCTTTAACACGTCATCCGTTTTTGCCAGTTTCGTCAGGCGGTGTCCGTCCATAATCGGCATTTCAATATCTGTAATAATACAGTGTACTTTGTCAAAAATATTGCCGCTGTTTTTATAGCCTACCAGCTTATCCCATGCTTCCTTGCCGTTCATGCACATAATAATATTTGTATAGCCGGCTTTCTTTAAACTGTCTGTAATCAGTTTGCCAAGCAGCGGCGAATCTTCAGCTACCAGTATCGGTGAATCATTCCTGTTGCGTTCGCCGAGCGCTTCGATATCAGAAACCTTCAGGCCTGTCTCCGGACTGATATCTGTTACAATCTTCTCGAAATCCAGAATGACAACCAGTTTATCCTGCAGTTTAATCACGCCTGTTGACACACCGCCATGGGTACCTTCTCCTCTGTCTGTATTAATCGTGGAATCCGGCTTGATAATGTCTGCCCAGGAAACCCTGTGAATTCCAATCACCTGATCTACATGAAACGCAATATTCAGTTTATTGAAATTCGTAATAATAAACAGGCCTTCATTTCCAGTTGCCGGCAGCCCCAGACAAGTCTTTAAGCTGATTACCGTAATCATTGTATCACGCGGCATAAAAATTCCTTCTACACTCGGATGTGCATTTGGAATCGGTGTAATCGGCTGATATGTAAGAATTTCACGGATTTTTGCCACATTGATGCCATAATGATTTCCGTTTAACGTAAACTCTAATACTTCCAGCTCATTCGTTCCGTTTTCTAACAGAATGTTTGTATCCATACCTAATTTCCTCCCGAAGCCATTCTCAAATTATATTCAGTATATCACACTATCGACCAGATTTACACGTATTTTTAAAATTTTTTATAAAAATACATGTATTCAGCCAGTAAGCTGTACCCGTGAACTGTTCCCGTCTGTTATCACTTCCAGCTCCATGCTGTCAGATTTTTTGACCGAACCTTTCTTCACCTGAAAAATCAGCACCGTCCCTGCTTTCTTTCCTGCCTTAATGCTGCCCTGATAAGTTCCAAGATCATTCAGCAAAATCGTTGTATCCGCAGACACGCTCAGTTCACCGTTGATTGTCAGCCTGAAAGATGGCATCTTAGAAAGAATATCGCATTTTACTGTTTCATCTGTGTCATTTCTCAGATTTACATGAAGAACTAAAAGTTCATTTCCGCTGTTTGCCCTGATCATATAACTCTGAGAAGCCTGATAAGCTGCGGCAGTGTCATATCCGCGGTAAACAGCTTTGATGCTGCCAAGCCCCAGAGCCCGGCTTAAGGATACATATTTTTTCTGCGGCTCTGCCTGGTCTGGTGTCTCAGATGAACCGCTGCTGTTATCCTTTTTCTTATCCTCAGCAGCTTTTTTCTTTTCTTCCTTTTCCTGCTGCTTTTTCTCTTTTTCTTTCTGCTTCTCCCTGGCTTCCTGCTCCATCATGGCTTTCAGCGCTGTGACATCCTCAATTCCTTCCGGCTGTTTTTTGTTGAATTTAGAAACAGCATGCGCTGCATAATGCACAATGACTGCCTCTTCTTCTTTTGTCATTTCATAAACCTGTTCGCCGCAGCCACAGGCTGTGACAGACACCGCAAGCGCTAATGCCCCTGCAGCCAACTTTCTTTTCTTCATCTGCTTACTCCCGTGCACAAAATATACGCATTCCACTGTCAGATTCTGGTGTACTGCAGCATTCATATTCAGCATTATGAAAAATATCTTATGCTAAATGTCAATACTGCAGTACATCAGCGCTCATCATTAACATAAATATAATGCTTACTAGTTTATGTTATCATTTTTATACGAATTAAGCAATGCTTTCTTTTGGAATTTCTTCATTCTTTGTGTCTATACTGTATCCAGCTCTATCCAGAATTCCACGCCGCCGTCCCGGTTCAATACACCGCACTGTCTGTTCATGGAATCCATAACGGCTTTTACAATCGATAATCCGATGCCGCTGCCGCCGTATTCCCTTGTTCTGGCCTTATCGACTTTGTAAAATTTAATCCAGACTTTCTCCAGGTCATCTTCCGGTATCGGGTCTCCGGTATTGAATACACTCACACGCACACAGTCTTCTTTTAACGTATAAAAAATGTCAATCCTCTTTTCATACATCACATAATGAATGGCATTGCTTAAAAAATTGGTAATTACTTCTTCAATTTTAAACTCATCCGCCCATACATATAAAGGTTCGCTGCTGTCAAAACGGACTGTAATTGCGTTTTGCTGGATTAATATGGAAGAGGCATTTACGACCCCTTCAATCAGTTCTGTCAGATTAAACCGTTCCATGGATACTGCGTCATCGCCAAACTCCAGATGATTTAAGGTCAGAAGTTTTTTTACCATCTGGTTCATTTTATCCGCTTCATCCATAATAACTTCACAGTAAAAGTCCCTGCTTTCCTCATCGTCGTTAATACATTCCTGCAGTCCTTCTGCATAGCCCTGGATGAGCGCTAACGGTGTCTTAAGCTCATGGGATACATTGGATAAAAATTCCCTGCGCATCTCGTCTATCCGGGTTTTTCTTTCATTATCCAAAAGCAGTTCATTATTGGCGCTTTTTAACTCTGAGATGGTCCGCTCCAGCTTTTCAGACATTTCATTCATATGCTCGCCCAGAAAGTCGATTTCGTTGCGGTACGTTCCCGGCATATACTTGGCCTCAAAATCCAGATTGGCCATACGTGTGGATAATTCTGTAAGCTCTAAAATGGGATTTGTAATTCTGCGGGTCACAATGCCTGCTGCTGCTGCGCCAATCACGGCAGCAATTCCCCCAATCATAAACAGAAAACGGTTTGTCAGATCACTGCTTTCCTGAAGACTTTCCAGGGCAGAGCGCGCAATAATCAGCCTGCCGTCACTCAGTATGCCCCACATCACCAGATAATCCGACTTCATGCGCATATCATGCCTTTTTTGTATCATATATTTATCTGGCAGCGACTCGCTGAAACTGATTAAAAGCTCCATAAAATATTTCAGCATCGTCTGTGTATCGCTTAATGAAGACTGCACGACTGTCTGATCCGGATTGATAATCATAATAGCCAGGTTATTATTCGCGCACATCCGTTCAAATTCGATGTCGAATTCCTCGCTGTAAAGACTTCCTTCTTTAGCTGCAGCATCAATTTTATAATAGCTGTTTGACAGAATTTTCGTCTTATTCCATAAATAAAACCGGCCTAAAAACATCGTATTTAACAGAAGGCATAGCAACACTGTGCCCGCTACCAGCGCAATCATTACAAGCGTCACCTGTTTTGTCAGGGAATGTTTTCTAAATGCCCTGTTCTGTCTGGTCATGGCCTGCTCCCGTCCGCTTCAAACTTATATCCCATGCCCCAGATCGTTTTAATATAATCGCCTTTTTCCCCCATTTTAGAACGCAGTTTTTTCACATGTGTATCTATCGTCCTTGCATCTCCGAAATAGTCATAATTCCATACATGGTTCAGTATTTTTTCACGTGAAAGAGCAATACCCTGATTTTCTATAAAATACGATAAAAGCTCAAATTCTTTGTAGCTTAATTCCACCCTGTTTCCATCCACAGTTACCAGATGCGCCGCTTTATCCACAACGATACCGCCTGTTTCCACTGTGCTTCCTTCTGCCAGCTTATTCGACCGCCTTAAAATAGCTTCTGCCCTTGCGACCAGTATTTTCGGGCTGAACGGTTTGGATATATATTCGTCCACGCCCATTTCAAAACCGAGCAGTTCGTCACTTTCATCCCCTTTGGCTGTGAGCATGATAATCGGCACCTTTGAATTTTCCCGGATTTCTTTACAGACTTCCCATCCGTTCATTTTCGGCATCATCACATCTAAAATTACCAGGGCAATATTTTTTTCCTGATAAAATAAATCCAAAGCTGCTTCCCCGTCTCCTGCCTCAAGCACCTCAAAATCCTGTTTTACAAGAAAGTCACGCACCAGCTTTCGCATCCTGCTCTCATCATCTACTACAAGTACTTTTAATTTTTCCATTAAAAACACCCCTCATGTTTTTTTGTCTTTTACTGATGCCTGTATGTTATCACAGGATTATGAAAAAAATGTGTACAAAAGCCGTTCTCTTCGTCTTACTCTAAATCTTTCAGCTCCTCTTCTTCCTCTTCGTCCAGCACTGTGTCAAAATCCAGCTCCAGTTCCTGTTCTTCTTCCCGGATGGCTTTTTCCCGCTGGGTCAGTTCCTGTTCCCACGACGCATACCGGTCCTGTATCTTTTTTTCATAATTCAGTATTGTCGTCTGGCCGCTTGTAGCAGTAATCAGAAACATTAAGAGTATGGATACGGCAAAAGCAAAATTTACTACTATAGACATTTTTAGTTTGTTCTGCTCTTTTTCCAGCCGTCTGCTCCAGCGCTCGGTAATCCCGCGGGTATCATGAACAACCAGGTTTGGCGCAACCGGAACCGGCTTAATGTCCTCCGCATGGATACCCGGCATCGTTTTTAAATACTCCTGCAGTTCTTTCAGATAAGCATATCCTACCGGCGTCTGGAACATCTTCTGGGAAATCAGACGGTGATATACTAAAAATACCTGGTCGGGTTTTGACATATCCGTCCGCCCTTTAACATACCGGACTCCTTCTGCTTCTGTACGTGCCTGTTTTGCCATATTTTCATCTGTAAAGGAATATCCTTCTACTACAATTACCTTTCCCATAAAAGACTCCTTCGTGCTGCTTTAAGAGGTGTCTGGTTCATCAGACTGCTGTATTTCGCTGCTGACACTGGTTCAGTTCCCGGGCTGCAGTCCTGCCGGCTCTTCTTTTACGGTCTCTGATACGGTTTCCGGCTGGTCTTGAGTTCTTTCCGGTTCTGCGGATGCCTCTTTAGAGGCTGTTTCTTTTATCTGATCCTTTATTTCTGTCTTTTGTATATCTCTCATTTCGATAATGAAGAAATATGCCCCGTCTTTTTCGCGGATGCAGAATTCCTGTTTCAGATGCAGGTCAGGATTCAGCCGCATATACTTTTTCGCCAGCCCGCTTTCATTGCAGAACATAAATATTCTGCCCCGGACAGCCAGAAGTTTACGCGCATGTTCGAAGAAATCGTGATAAAATGCATCCTGTTCTTCTTTTGTCTTCTGGCCGCGCACAGGCATGTCCGCCCAGATTTCATGGAATTTCTGATCGTGAGTAAAATCAAAAAAGCTGCGGTGCACAAAATGAATATTCATATGCGCAATGCCGGCATTTTCCCGTGCTCCCTGTAAAGCTTCTGCAAACGTATCCGTTGCATAAGCCGACCGGACGTTTAGAGCATACATGCGTTCCATTAACAGCGTGCCTGTCCCGCAGAAAGCATCCAGCACTCTGGCATGGTCTGTCAGCCAGCTGGAAGCCAGCTCCGCTAAAAGAGCTGCTAAAGACGGATGCATGGAAGCTGACGTCGTATATTTGCGGTAAGAAAACCTCTTCATCGGAATCGTATACAGCTTCATACACGGATAAAAGCCGCCGTTGCGGTTTTGTACAAAGCGCAGCTCAGCTTCATAATGCTCTGTGGAATTTATAAGAAAATGACGTGTCCGCTGTTCAATTTCTGCTGCCAGTTTTTTCGCAAAAGCACTCTTTTTATCCAAAGGCATCGGGCTTTTAATTTCCAGCCTGAAATAAAACGGATCCTGTTCCTGATGCAGTTCTTTTAAAATCCGTATCATATTAGATTTTGCAAGCTCGCCGGCAATCACCGAAGGTTTTGGAGGAAGGTTTTTATCGCATCTTAACGTAAAAAGCAGTTCCCGGAATGTACGGATTTTCAGCGCTTCCCTGATATTTCCCCCGACTACCTGCACACCCATTGGAATCATTCTTGTGGCACCGCTTTCTACCTGTACGCTGGTCGTATCCTGATAATTTTTCAGCGTCGTTAAAATAAAATCCTGCGGTTTGTCATATCCGGTAAACACATGTCTGCTGATGCCGCCGTCAAACTGGATGACAAGTCTTCGCAGCTCTTTGATTTCATCCTGAATATGCTTTTGTTCTTCTAAAGGCGGTTCATATTCTAACAGCTTCTGATAGCGGGCTTTTAACTGCTTTTCATAAGCTCTGCAGTCAAGTTTCTGCAGTGCAGCTAAATATGCGCCTTTGACAAACAGCTGCGGTTCTGATACGTATGCTTCCCATAATTTATCTATGCTTTCCTGACTCTGCAAAAGCCCGAGAACGAGTGCTGCATTTTTGCGTATTTTTGCATCTTCATCCTGTAAAAAAGATGCAATCAGCTCATCGTCTTCCGTCATGGACAGATACTGTTCCAAGGCACCTTCTTCCTTTAACATCTGCTTTAGCTGGATTAAATTATTCCGGATATCCCTGCCCTGTTTTAAGTCTTCATATACTTTCTGCATATGTCTCTCCTATATTCGTTTGATTAAAATACTCCGTATGATATTAAATATGCCTGCACATCTGCAAGAAACTGCTCCCATGCAGAAGGAAAATCCACGAAATATTTTGGACACGCCTTGCCGGTCACATCATAGTGGCGGATCACGTCTTCTGTTTCAAGCCCGAAATGTTCTACCAGCCATGCCGTTAAATGAACCGCCGAATCGTACGTCGCCTTTTCAAATCTGCCGGACTTATCCCGGATACAGCATTCAATCGAAACCGTATCTTTATTGCGCTCATTGGATGCATAAGAAATCTCGCTGCTTGGAATGCACTGGATAATTTCGCCTCGCAATCCAATCACAAAATGGCTGCTCGCCTTTGTGGCATGGGAATCCTTAAGCCCCTCGAAATAATTCCGGTTGGCAGCTGCACCCGTACCCGGATTGCCAGTATAATGAATGACAACTCCTTTTACCTTTTTTAGTGCAATTCCAGGCCTGGAATACTCATTGACGGTTAAAAGGTCTACATCCAGCGGCGGCCTTGGTATTTTTCCTTCGTCTTCTTCTGCTCCCTGTCCCTGGGACTGTCCGCGATCTTTCTGTTCCTGCATCATCCGTCCAAGAATCGAGCCGGAAAGAATGAGAAACACTAAGACCAGAAAAGACAGCAAAATCCTTAATACGACCTGCTGCTGGCGCTGTTTTTTCCGCTCCGTCCTGCGACGGCCTGTCTTCGTACTTTTCTGTGCATTGCGGCTGTCTGTGCCTTTGGACGGCTGGGCGCTTTGTACTGCTCTCCCATGTATGCTGCCAGAAGCGGGCCTGCTGTTTGGTTTTGGTGTCGTTTGCTTTTTTTGCGTGTTCATCTGCAGTTACTGACTTCCATTTCTTTTGTGTGCATTGGCTCTTACTATTTACTATAAACAAAATTGGGGAAATATGCAATGGAATTGAAGAAATTTTTTTGAATATGCGCTGCAGCGGGGAGGAGTTTCCCGGACGCCGGGCGGAGAATCTTTTTCCTTTTTCTGTTCCGCCTGCAAACTGTAAGAAGTTCTTAATTTTCTGTCTCATATCCAGGATTTGGGGCACACTGACGCCTGCTGCTGCCGGAAACCCGGAAGTCCCAAAAGATGCCTGCCAGTGCCAGAACATAAAGCATGCCGTAACGTCAGGGCATCAGGCACCGGTCCGTCCGCTGCCACAGACTGGAAGCAGAAAATTTAGAATTTCTTACTGTTCGGAGGCGGAACAGAAAAAGGAAAAAGTGTCTCTTCCCAGCGTTCAGATTATTCATACTTTCTTCTAACTCTCATGTTCCGCCAGACAGCATTGTCCCGGGCTGTCAGAATATTGCACTTTGGACAAACTGTCCGGTTAAGTTCATGACATATGACATCAGGTCACCGCTTAAAATACGCCTGTGCCGCCTCTAATGTTTCATCAAGCATTGCTTTTGTATGCGCACTGCTCAAAAATATGGCCTCAAACTGAGCCGGAGCCAGATAAATACCGTGTTCTAACATATGTCTGCAGTATGCTGCATACGCTTGTGTATCGGATGTTTTCGCACTCTCATAATCTTTCACGTCAGTACCTGTAAAAAACAGGCATCCGAGCGGCCCGGTATAGTTTATCCGGTAAGGATAGCCGTTTTCTTTCACAATCTTACTCAGCTGCCCGAAAAAATAATCCCCCATAGCATTTAAGTGATCATAAATCTCAGGATTGTTTTTCAATATCGTTAGCATCGCATATCCTGCCGACATTGCAACTGGATTGCCGCTTAAAGTTCCGGCCTGGTATACTGTTCCGGCAGGGGATACCGTTTCCATAATGCAGCGCTTTCCGCCATATGCCCCGACCGGCATTCCAGCGCCGATGATTTTTCCAAAAACCGTCAGATCCGGAGTAACGCCGAATAATCCCTGGGCTCCGGATATGCCCAGCCGGAATCCGGTTATCACTTCATCGAATATAAGCAGTGAACCATACCGGGTGCAGAGACTGCGGAGATTTTCTAAAAACCCGGGTTCCGGAAGTACAACACCCATATTTGCTGCCACTGGTTCTATTATAACTGCTGCAATCTGCTTTCCTTCCCGTTCAAAATGCGCTTTTACACTGTCAGAATCGTTATATTCTGCTAAAAGCGTATCCTGTGTGCAGCCTTTTGGCACGCCCGCACTGTCCGGCATGTCGTGTGTCATGCTCCCGGAACCGGCCTTTACGAGCATTGCATCACAATGGCCGTGGTAACAGCCTGTAAATTTTATGATTTTATCTCTTTTCGTATACCCCCTTGCGGTACGCACTGCGCTCATAACCGCTTCTGTACCGGAATTAACCATGCGCAGCATTTCCACAGACGGTACCATTTCGCAGATTTGTTTTGCTAAATCTGTCTCAGCTTTTGTACAGGCACCAAAGCTCAGTCCCCTGCTGCAGGCATCCAGCACGCTTTCTAAAATTTCCGGGCGGTTATGGCCTAACAGCATCGGGCCCCAGGAACCTACAAAATCAATATAGCGCTGCCCGTCTTCATCCCAAAGATACGCCCCCTCCGCTCTTTTGATAAAACGCGGCGCTTCGCCAATCGAGCCAAATGCACGTACCGGAGAATTTACTCCGCCTGGCATATAATGCTTTGCTTCTTCAAATAACTGTTCTGAACGTGTCATTATCCTAGTTTTCCTTCTTTCATGTATTCTGCCAGTTCTTTCGCAAAATAACTGATATAAATACCGGCTCCGCTGCGGTAAGCACAGACTGCTGCTTCTGTCACTGCTTTTTCCTCATCGATAAATCCAGCAGCTGCGGCGGCCTTAATCATAGAATATTCCCCGCTGACACTGTAGGCTGCCACCGGAATATGCAGCATCTGGTGTACCTTTTGAATCAAATCTCCATAAGCCATTGCCGGCTTTACCATAACAATGTCTGCGCCTTCGTCAGCATCCATCTGCGCTTCTTTCAGCGCCTCCCTGCTGTTATGATAATCCATCTGGTAGGTTTTCCTGTCGCCAAATGCCGGCGCTGAGTCTGCTGCATCCCGAAACGGACCGTAAAAGGACGACGCATACTTGACGGCATAGGACATTACCGGTACACTCGTAAATCCTTCCCTGTCCAGAGCTGCCCGGATGGCCGCAACCCGCCCGTCCATCATATCCGAAGGTGCCACCATATCCGCTCCTGCCTGAACCTGCGATACAGCAGCCCTGGCCAGATATTCCAGCGTTTTGTCATTATCGACATCTTCTTTGTATAAAATACCGCAGTGGCCGTGGGATGTGTATTCGCACATGCAAAGATCCGTAATCAGATACAGCTCCGGGAATTCTTTTTTCGCTTTTTGCAGTGCCCGCTGGATAATGCCGTCGTGTGCATATGCGCCGCTTCCCATTTCATCCTTGTGTGCAGGAATGCCAAAAAGCATAACCGAAGATACGCCCGCCTGTAACAGCTCGGAAAACTTTTCCCCCATCCGGTCTGTGCTGTAACGGTACTGTCCCGGCATTGTGCGGATTTCTTCTTTAATGTTTTCTCCTTCCGTAATAAACATCGGATATACGAGCGAAGACTGATCCACACGCGTTTCCCGTACCATTTTACGAAGCAGCGGATTGCCGCGAAGGCGTCTCGGTCTTTGAATCATTTCCATATATATTCTGTCCTCCAAACCTAAATTACATTATTCTGCGCCATTTTCAAATGCAGCTGCAATGCTGCCTGTGTCATGCTCTCTACCGTTTCCTGTTCAGCCAGATGCACCTGCATGCCATAATAAGCTGCCTGGTCCGCAGTCATTCTGCCAATGCAGACAGCGTGTATCTTTGCATAATCAGCCCCCTGTGCCATCTGTACAAAGCCTCTGACAGCAGAAGCACTGGTAAACATTACCATGTCAGCCTGGCAATCATCTGTCCGGCAATTCCCTGACGCCGCTTTCTGCCAGTCCGAATCATCTCGGTTTCCTGACGCCGCTTTCTGCCAGTCCGAAGATTCCTGTAAACATCCTTCATCTGCTGTATATATGGTATCATAAATGGCCAGGTCAGTAACCTGTATCTGCTTTCCAGACTGGATTTCTTTAACAAGCTCCCTGCTGCCCATTGCAGAACGCAGGAGCAGTACTTTCTCCCCGTCCTGCAGTGACTGGTTCAGCAGCTTACCGAGTGCAGCACCGTTATAGCGGGCCGGCATCAGTGCCGGTTTCAGTCCGTGTTTTCTTAATGCATCTTTCGTCGCAGAGCCAATCACAGCCAGTCTGATATCTCCGATACAGCGGATATCTAAATCCAGATTCTCCAGCAGTTCAAAAAAGTAATCCACCCCGGATGGAGATGTAAATACCATATACCGGTATTCCCGAATCTGCGGCAGTATATCGAGAAATTCCCTGGCACAGTCTCTTTTTTGTGTATATATGGCAGGCATTTCTATTACTTCTGCTCCCAGTTCACGCAGCATGTCTGACAGCTTCCCGCTGCGTACAGCCGGCCGTGTAACGATTATGCGGCATCCAAAAAGAGGCAGCTTTTCATACCAGCGAAACTTTTCCGCAAAAGCAGCTGTCTTTCCTATCACAATAACCGCCGGTGTCTGGGCATGCTGTTTTTGAACCTTTTGTCCGAGTTCCTTAAGCGGAGCCAGTATTGTCCGCTGCCTGGCACCTGTACCCTGTTCAATAACCGCTGCCGGCATATCCGCATCCATTCCGGCATTTAAAAATCCATTTACAATCTCATGCAGCGCCGACATGCCCATCAGAAACACACAGGTACCGCCGGCGGCAGTTAATGCTTTAAAATCAATCTCCAGAGGTTCATCCAGCTTTTTATGCCCTGTAAGAATATGTACAGCGGATGCCATTCCCCTGCATGTAACAGGAATTCCTGCATATGCCGGAACAGAAACTGCCGATGGCACACCCGGCACGATTTCATACGGAATCCCATGTGCAAGCAGCGCCTGCACCTCCTCAGCTCCCCGTCCGAATAAAAACGGGTCGCCGCCTTTTAAGCGTACAACAATCCGGCCTTCCAGCGCCTTTTTTACAATCAGGCGGTTTATTTCCTCCTGTTTCATAGAATGCCTTCCGGCACGCTTTCCGACCGGTATTTTTTCTGCCTGATGCGGAATCAGGCTATGTATCGAAGGCCCGATCAGCGCATCATATATAACCGTCTGCGCCCGGCTTAGGACCTGCAGGGTTTTCAGCGTAAGAAGACCGATATCGGAAGGTCCTGCACCGGCCAGATATACTTTTCCCGTTTTTTCTGAATTCATGGGCATGGTAAATCCTTTCTCAGTTATGAAACTTTCAGATACATTTAAAATTTGCCGGCCTGGAACCGGACAGGGAACATGATGCCTGGATACCGGACTGTCTATTTTTACCCGGACGCCGGACTGTCTATTCTTGCCTGGATACCGGACTGTCTATTTACCCGGACGCCGGACAGGGAATCTGTTCCTTCTGATGTTCCGCCTGCAAAAAGCCGGATGTTCTAAGCATTCTGCTTCAAGATTTTGGCAGCGGACGGACCGGTGCCTGATGCCCTGGCCGTTTTGGCAGGCATTATGCAGTGGCTCTGGCAGGCACCTTTTGGGGCTTCAGAGTTTTTTCATGCGCCAGACAATGTGCCCCAAATCCTGTGTATCAGGCAGAATACTAAGAACTTCCAGCTTTTCTCCGGAGTCACATCAGAAGGAACAGATTCCCTGTCCGGCTGGCTGTGGCTGTTTAAATGTTCGGATGCCTGGCTTCGACGCATATTTGGAAAACGGCACACGCATTCATAGATTCAGCCAGGGCCAGCCGCTTGAAATATAAGTGTACCCGGGCTTCGGCTTATGACCAGAAAACGGCACACGTACAGACACATACATCAGCCAAAACAAGTTACTGCAAAAATAAATATTCTGTTGCCCGGATTCATCATGCATCTGCAGTCTGGCAGACAGAAACATTAAATTTAGCCAGTACCAGCTGGGCGGAGAAACTTTTTCCTTTTTCTGTGACTCTGAAGAACTGTTAGAAAATCTTAATTTTCTGCCTCATATCCAGGATTTGGGGCACTCTGCCTGCCTCACGAAAAAACCTGGAAGCCCCAAAAGGTGCCTGCCAGAGCCACTGCATAATGCCTGCCAAAACCGCCAGGGCATCAGGCACCGGTCCGTCCGCTGCCAAAATCCTGAAGCAGAAAATTTAGAT
>CAJTVR010000039.1:0-3196 GCA_910580075.1 uncultured Eubacterium sp.
CATTTCTTTCAATTATATCCCCTTCGACTGCAGCAATCCGTTTCACAAGCAGTTTTCCATCATGTTACCACCCCTGATGTTTTTGACAGTTCCAATATAAACCTGTATAAATAAAATAGTAAATATTTATATATAATTCATTTTCATAGTTGAAACCTATTGAAATTCGTGTTAGGATGTAATTAGGGTTTTCTTGTTATTGCCGAATGGCATAGAGGTATCCTTTTGGGTTTCCTCAATATTGCCGAATGGCATAGAGATATCCTCAGGAAGAGTTTCTTTAGAGATAAAAACAGCAGTGTACACAGATCAGAACAATAAGGAGACGCACGAATATGGAAATACGGGTACTGCAGTATTTTCTTGCCATCGCAAGAGAACAGAGCATCATACGGGCCGCCGAGTCTCTCCATCTCTCCCAGCCCACACTGTCCACGCAGATTAAAAATATGGAAGAGGAGCTTGGAAAACAGCTTCTTATCCGCGGCACAAAGGGTTCGCGCAGGGTTACGCTGACGGAAGAAGGCATGATTCTCAGGAAACGTGCGGAAGAAATACTGAATCTTGTAAAGAAGGCAGAAAATGAGATTGCCTGCCCCTGCCATGCCTTGGCCGGGGATGTCTATATTGGCGCGGGTGAGACAGACGGGATGCGCCTGCTGGCAAAAGCAGCCGGGAATTTAAAAAAACTTTATCCCGGAATCCATTACCATATTTCCAGCGGCAATGCTGTCTTTGTCAAAGAACAGCTTGATAAAGGGCTGATTGATTTTGGAATTATATTTGAAACGCCGGACTGCGGCAGATATGAATCAATAAAGCTCCCGTCAAAGGATCTCTGGGGCGTGCTGATGCCAAAGGACTCCCCTCTGGCGGAAAAAGAATCTGTCTCCCCGGAGGATCTGCGGGACCAGCCATTACTGATTTCACAGCAGGAAGCAGAGGGCGGAAGAATCTCCCGCTGGATGAAGCGCCGCCTCTCGGATCTGGATATCACTATGACGTATAACCTGCTGTTCAATGCTTCCCTGCTTGTGGAGGAGGGACTGGGATACGCCATCTGCTTTGACGGAATCATCAATACTTCCGGCGACAGCAGACTATGTTTCCGCCCCCTGACGCCTAAAATTGAGGCTGAGATGTATATGATCTGGAAAAAATACCAGGTCTTTTCCAGGCCTGCTGAAAAATTCCTATCAGTGATGCAGGAAATATCTGAATGCCATTCAGGCTGAAGCATACGGGACTGGCACAATTATACCAGTGGTGCCATGCCCGCTTGTTCAGCTTTTGCTTTCAGCCATTCACAAAACATAACATACTATTTTATCCAATCAATGCTCCAGCATATTTTCAATAAAAATGCCATACCCCATCTTAGAATCCGAAATAAACACATGCGTCACCGCCCCGATGATCTTCCCGTTCTGAATGATCGGGCTGCCGCTCATTCCCTGAATAATACCCCCGGTATCTTCCAGCAGCTTTTCATCCGTCACCTGAAACTGTATCCCCTTATTATTTCCCTCGCTATGATAATCCGTCTGCTCAATTTCTATTTCATACGCCTTCCTGCTTCCTTCCACAGAACTGATAATCTGCGCGCTGCCTTTTTTGATTCCCTCTTTATACATGACCGGGACCGCTGTTACTTCACCAAGTTCCTCCGGCATGCTGGTCAGAGTGCCATAAATACCAACGCTTGTATTTTCTTCGATTGTGCCCAGCTTATACTCTTCATTATAATTGATCATTCCAGACATTTCTCCTGGCTGGCCTCTTTTGCCTTTGCGGATTTCCAGGATAGAAGTTTCATAAATAGATCCTTTTTCTACATCTAACAGGCTGCCTACATCTGCATCTGTAATTCCGTGCCCTAACGCTCCATATGCCCCTTCGTCTGTCACATAAGTCAGTGTACCGACTCCTGCAATATCATCACGTACCCAGATGCCAATCTGATAAATGCCCTCCTGGGAACGAACGGGCTGTATGGATACTTCGATTTTTTCTCCGTCGCGAAGAAGTTTTAATTTTACTTTTTTTCCGTTACAGAATGAAATTTTTTTCACCAGCTGGTCTTTGGATTCGATTTCTTCGCCGTCTGCAGCCAGAATATAGTCGCCGCTGTGTACAACGTTTTTAGCGGGTTCGCGTCTGACGCCGGATTCGTCCGTAACCTCACCGGTTCCTATAATCATAATTTTTGCATTTTTTACATAGATCCCGATATTTGTTCCCGCTGCAAGCAGTTCTTTTTTTGCGACTTCCTGAACTTCAATCCGTTTGACCGGAATTGTACCAAACAGCCTGCAGATTACTTCGTATGTGCTCCCGCCCGTATATCCGTTTTGAACGGATGTCTGCGGTGTCATATGGACTGCACTGTCATGTGACATCTGCTGGTTCGCAAATACCTGTGTACTGTGTACCACCGTCTCTGTTACGGGCACGCCAAAAGAATAATCCGGCTCTTTTCCGTATTCCACATACATTTTATCGGGTATGGAATTTAACAGCAGCGCATAGGCAAATACTGCACAGGCCGCAATTCCTCCATAACCTGCAATTTTTCTCTTTCTTTGAAATTGATTCCATATTTTCTTCAACATGTCAGACATCCCTTTTCCTGTGTATTATCTTTTTCTGAGCATCAGCAGTTTACGCCTTTTCATATCTGGTTTGTTTTGTAAGGCAGATGCTTTCGCTTTGCGGCTAATCAAGCTGCTGCTATAAATTCTGCCCATATTCAGGCATTTTATTTCAGGAACTAAACAACAGAGTATCCTGATTTTTCATTACGCTTTATAAAATCAAAACACTCTGTATTAGTATGTCTTTGTATGCTGTTTTCAATCTGGAAATTTTTAATGAAAATCACTACAGTGCTGTGTCATAAAACGGCCCGGAAATTTATGTAAGCTGATTGTCTGTGTTTTTTGTAACGGCTGCAAGCTCTTTCATTTCTTTCGCACTTTTTAATACCGTGTCTGTAATTTTTACACCGCCTAACATCCTGCCGAGTTCTGTTACGCTTTCAGTTTCATTTAATTTCCGGATATTTGTAGAAGTGTGGTTTTTTTCGGCCTGTTTTTCAATTAAAAAATGCGTATCCGCCATGGCTGCAATCTGAGGCAGATGCGTGATGCAGATAATCTGATGATCCCTCGAGAGTCTCCCTAGCTTTTCCGAAACC
>CAJTVR010000039.1:3206-42355 GCA_910580075.1 uncultured Eubacterium sp.
GCAGATAATCTGATGATCTTTGGATATCACATTCATTTTTTCAGAAACCATCTGTGCCGTACGTCCGCTGATCCCGGTATCTATTTCGTCAAAAATCAGTGTTCCTATCTCATCACAGTCTGCAAGCACGGCCTTAATAGCCAGCATAATACGGGACAGTTCACCTCCCGATGCGATTTTTGTCAGTGACTTTAAAGGCTCTCCGGGATTTGTGGAGATCAGAAATTCTGCTTCGTCATAGCCTGATGCGGTGTATTCTTTTTTTCTTGTCAGCTGCAGTTCAAACTGCACATCCAGAAAATTTAAATCGATCAGTGCTTCTTTTATTTTTTTAGTCAGTTTCAAAGCCTCTTTTTTACGGATTTTGGATATTTTACCGCAGAGTTTTTCAAGGCTTTTTTCTTTTTCTTCCAGTGTCTGTTTCAGAGCTGATAAATAGCTTTCATAATCGCTTAGCTTTTCAATTCTGGCCAGTTTTTTTTCGTATTCAGTCAGAATTTTTTCAATTGTGTTTCCATATTTTGCCTTCAGACCGTTAATCAGATCCAGACGTTTCTCGATTTCATAAAACTGTTCTTCATCAAAATCTGCATCTTCCATATATCCTGCCAGTTCCCGGTTAAAGTCGTTCAGCAGATTGTCAATTTCCATAAGCTGGTCTTCAAACTGTTTTGCCCTGTCATCATAAGCGCTTGCTCCGGCGATTTCCAAAACTGCATGGCCTGTCATCTGTGCCGCGCCGTTTTCTGAAGTAAGCTGGTATACCTGAGCCAGGCTTCCCATAATTTTCTGCCCGTTTGCAAAACGCTGATACTGTATTTCAAGCTGTGCATCTTCCCCGTTTTTCAAAGACGCATGCCCGATTTCTTCTACTTCATACTGCAGAAATGATAATTCCCGCGTCCTCTGCTCTGTATCCAGCGAAGCCTCTTTTAGTTCATTTTTGACTGCATGATAATCATGATATGCCTGCAGCAGTTCTTCTTTCAGACTGCTTAATTCTTTTTTTGCATACGCATCCAGTATATGCAGATGGTTTTTCTGGCTCAGCAGCGACTGATGCTCATGCTGCCCGTGAATATCGATTAAAAGTGATGCTGCCTCTTTCAGCTTTGCTGCAGAAACGCTTTCGGAATTGATTTTTGCAATCGGACGGCCTCCGGAAATCCTTCTGGTCAGAATTACCTGATCGTCTTCCATTGGAATATCCATGGCAGCCAGCTTGTTTCTTACACTGTCGTTCACGGAAAATATCAGTTCTACCAGAGCATAATCTGCATCTTTCCGTATCACATCTTTCGATACTTTTTCACCAATGGCTGCTCCGATGGAGCCTATAATAATCGATTTGCCAGCGCCGGTTTCCCCCGACAGGATATTCAGTCCTTTGGAAAAATCGACTTCTGCTTCTTCAATCAGAGCCAGGTTTTTTACGTGAAGATTATGTAACATATCATTCTCCTTTTATTTTTCAAATGCTGCCGCAATACGTCTGCTCTGCCGTCAGCTTTCTTCTATAATCCGCCCCAGCCGGCGCATCAGCTCCTTTGTATCCTCCACCGAACGTACCGCACACATAATCGTATCATCTCCAGCGATACTGCCGACAATCTCGTGGTAATCCATTGCATCCAGCGCTGCAGCCACTGCCATAGCCATGCCGGATACCGTTTTAATTACAAGAATATTCTGCGCCATATCCATCGAACGAAAACCGTCCTGAAAGATACGGATATATTTCGATAAATCTTTCTGTGCCTGCGTAATGACTGCATATTTCTGCCTGCCATTGCTTAAGGATACTTTTGTCAGCTTCAGCTCCCGGATATCCCTGGATACCGTCGCCTGGGTAACCGGATATCCTTCCTTTACAAGCAGCGCGGACAGCTCTTCCTGAGTTTCCACGTCGCAGCGGCTGATAATTTCCAGTATTTTCGAATGTCTTGAAATTTTCATAAACTGTGTCAGCTCCTCCAGTCAGCCAGTCAGTGGAAGGTCTGCATTTTTTTTCGCAGAATTTCTAAAAAACTGATTTTGCTGAATTTTAATATTTTTGTCCGTTCTCCAGCCTTTTGGATCTTAATGCTTTCGCCTGCTTTTAAAAGCCAGCCATGGTCGCCGTCAAAGCTGACTTCTGCTGTTTCATCCTGCTGCACCCTCCTGCTGACTAATTCCACAACGATTTCATCCTGTGCATCAATAACAATGCTTCTTGGCGAAAGCGTATGGGAATTAATCGGTGTCAGCAGCAGCAGCTCTGCTTTCGGATCTACAATCGGACCTCCTGCAGACAGGTTATAGCCGGTGGACCCTGTAGGCGTAGACAGTATAATACCGTCGCCTTTAAATGTATTTAAATACAGCCCGTTTACATAGACAGACAGGCTTACTAAAGACAGAGCACCCGTTCTATGGATAACAATATCATTTAATGCCCGCCTGGCAGGCTCCCCGGGATGCCCCGGCAGGTGTCCTGACAGCATCATGCGTTCTTCTATCATATACGAATCCTGCATCAGAGCATCCACCGCTTCATAAACACTGGTTTCTTCCAGTTCGCATAAATATCCAAGCGTTCCCATATTAACCCCGATTAAAGGAACCCCGCATTCTACCGTATCACGCGCTGCCCGGATCAGCGTGCCGTCGCCGCCTAGAACGAGAATGCATTCCGTATCTTTCGGAACATCCTCTGCCTGTACTTTCTGAGTGCCTTCCTTATCGTCAACGCTGATGATATACAGACAGCTCCCCCCTCTGGTTTTGATATAACTGCAGAGTCTTTTTGTCTCTTCCAGATTCCGGTCTTTTAACGCATTGACAATTATGGCAAATCTTTTCATGAATCTAACGCAGCATGGGCAGCTTCTACTACTGCCGCACAGTCTGCCTCCTCCTCCTTCAGTCCGCTCCCGTCTTTTCGAATATGCATCAGATATTCAATATTTCCCTCCGGTCCTTTTACCGGTGAAAAATCCAGGTTCAGTATGTGAAAACCATTCTGTCTGGCAAACTCTGAAACCCTCTCTATCACTTCTAAATGCACGTTTTTATCACGCACAACACCCTTTTTTCCGACCTTTTCCCTGCCAGCCTCAAACTGCGGTTTAATCAGGCAGACCATTTCTCCGTGATCTGCCAGCAGCTCTTTTGCCGGCCCGAGCACTTTGGTCAGAGATATAAAAGAAACATCCACAGATGCAAAATCCAGCGTATCATCAATATCATCCGGCGTGACATACCGGATATTTGTCTTTTCCATACATACTACACGCGGATCCTGGCGCAGTGACCATGCAAACTGGCCATAGCCTACGTCTACTGCATAGACTTTTTTTGCTCCGTTTTGCAGCATGCAGTCTGTAAATCCCCCCGTGGACGCCCCGATGTCCATGCATATTTTATCTGAAAATGCAAGTCCAAACTGCTCCACTGCTTTTTCCAGCTTCAGTCCCCCGCGGCTGACATACTTAAGCGTCTTTCCACGCACTTCAATCGGTACGCTGTCTTCAAACATAGAGCCGGCCTTGTCTTCCTTCTGCCCGTTTACATATACATTTCCTTCCATAATGACAGCCTTTGCTTTTTCCCTGGAAGGTGCCAGCGATCTTTTTACAAGCAGCAGATCTAATCGTTCTTTCATCTTTCCACCATTTTCATCTCTGTATGATTCCTTTTGTCCGCCAGAAACTTTGCTATTTTATCTGTAATACTGTCTGTATCAATTCCGGCCTGGCGTTTTAACAGTTCTGCATTCCCATGCGGTATAAATTCGTCTTCAATGGCAGCATGTATTACATCCATATCCGAGCCCAGGCTGTGCAGATATTCCAAAACTGCCTCACCCATTCCGCCGGCACGTACATTTTCTTCCATCGTAACAGCCAGCTCATATGTGCCGCTGATCTGAGAAAGCATTTCTTTATCCAGCGGTTTTGCAAAACGCATATTGACAAGAGCACAGCTGATTCCAGACTCCACCAGCCGCTCCCGCACTTCCAGTGCCGTCTCTACCATGCTTCCATAAGCGAGCAGGACAACGGATCCTTCCTTATACAGTACTTCACTCTTTCCATACACCACAGGCGCACGAAACTCCTTCAGTCCGTCAAAAGCCTCTCCCCTTGGATAGCGGACAGCTGTGGGATGTCCGGATTCCAGAGCATACTTTATCATATCGGAAAGTTCCCATTTATTTTTAGGTGCCATCAGCGTCATATTTGGTATGGTCATTAAATACGAAATATCAAAAATACCCTGGTGCGTCTCTCCGTCGCTTCCTGCAATACCGGCACGGTCTATCGCGAAAACAACCGGCAGGTCCTGCAGACAGACATCATGCAGAATCTGGTCATAGGCCCTTTGCAGAAAAGAAGAATATACCGCAAATACCGGTTTCAGGCCGCCTCTTGCCAGCCCCGCTGCAAATGTCACTGCGTGCTCCTCTGCAATGCCTACGTCAAAAAAACGCTCTGGAAACATATTGTGGAACCGCTTTAACCCGGTACCTGTTTCCATGGCCGCTGTAACTGCAGCAATTTTTTCATCCCGGTCGCCAAGTTTACGCATCACTGTGGAAAACACATCGGTATAGGCAGCCTTTTTTTTCTTCTTTTTCACAAGCCCGGTTTCAATGTCAAACGGCTCTGTTCCATGAAATCTGGCCGGATGACGCACGGCCGGTTCATATCCTCTTCCTTTCTGGGTCAGCACATGTACCAGCACCGGGCCGTTCACTCGGGATGCCTTTTTAAACATGGCCGTCATTTTGTCGATATCATGTCCGTCTACCGGGCCAAGATATAAAATACCCATATCCTCAAACAGCATCCCTGGAATCAGCAGCTGTTTGATCACGCTTTTCGTTTTGCGGATTTTGCGGACCAGCCGGTCTCCGTAAACCGGCACTTTATTGAGTGATTCCAGCACTCCGTTTTTCAGATCCTGATAAGCGCCCGCTGTACGGATACCGCCAAGATACTGCGACAGACCGCCGACATTTGGTGATATAGACATGTCATTATCGTTTAAAACAATGATAAAATTTGTATCCAGTTTTGAAGCATTATTAAGACCTTCAAAAGCCATTCCGCCAGTCAGCGCACCGTCGCCGATGACGGAAATGACTTTATAGCTCTCTCCTTTTAAATCCCTGGCAGCAGCAAACCCAAGCCCTGCAGATATCGACGTAGAACTGTGCCCTGTATTAAAACAGTCACAGTCACTTTCACCTGTTTTTGGAAACCCGCTTAATCCGCCAAACTGGCGCAGGGTAGGAAATGCATTTTTGCGCCCGGTCAGTATTTTATGCGTATAAGACTGATGTCCCACATCCCAGATTATTTTATCTTTTGGCAGTTCAAAAGCAAGGTGCAGTGCGATTGTAAGCTCCACCACCCCAAGATTCGATGCCAGATGCCCTCCGGTCTGTGAAAGACTCTGTATCAGAAACTGCCGTATTTCCTCCGGCAGCCGCTGTACTTCTTCCTTATTCAGCTTTTTTATATCATTGGTATTGTTTATTTTTTCCAGTATCATGCTAATCCCATGCTTCCCTATTCTGATGTATTAATTTCTGCGCCCTGCCAGATAAAACAGCAGTGCATTCAAAAACTCATTTTTTACATCCAGCTTTCCCATACAGGCAGCAGCTTCTTCTGTCAGCTGCTGCACCTGTTTCCTCGCTGCTTCCATGCCGTACAGAGTTACATACGTGATTTTTTTATTCTTTTCATCCGATCCGACCGGTTTGCCTAATTCTTCAAACGTACCTGCCACGTCCAGAATATCATCCTGAATCTGAAACGCCATCCCGGCCTTTCCTGCTGCCTGCTCCAGTATCGATACTTCCCCGTCAGAAGCTCCGGCCAGTACAGCTCCTGTCATCATCGATGCCTCGATTAATGCCCCTGTCTTTAACCGGTATATGAAATCCAAAAGCTCCCCGCTTATCGTATCCTTTCCTTCGTTCTGCACATCTGCCGTCTGGCCTCCAAGCATTCCATATATCCCGGCTTTGCGCGCCAGCACCTGCATCGCTTTTGCCGTACGTCCAGGATGTTCATCCATTTCAAATGCACAGGCTGCTGTCTCGAACGCATAATTAAGCAGTGCGTCTCCGGCTAAAATTGCCATTGCTTCCCCATAAACGACATGAGTTGTTTTTCTCCCACGGCGGTATTCGTCGTTATCCATAGCCGGAAGATCGTCGTGTATCAGGGAATACGTATGAATCATTTCAACAGCTGCTAAAAAAGGTTCTATCACATTCCCCTCTGCCCCAAACATCCGGTAAGTTTCCTGCATCAGCATCGGCCGCAGCCGTTTACCGCCAGACTGGACACTGTAATTCATGGCTTCCATAATACATTTCTGATAACCTTCTTCCTTCGGAAGATACTTTAGGAGTATCTGGTCAATCCGGGCTGCACGCTTTTCTATTTCTGCTTTCATATCTGCTTCTGCTTTTATTTTCATTTCTGTTTCCATTTTCACTTCTGCCTTTATTTTAATATTTTTCTGTTTCCAGTTTCTTTGCTTGTGAATTTATCTCAAATATTTCTTCGTTTTCATTTTTTTATTTCGACATTATTTTCGAACCTTTTTCTGTTTTCAGAGTTTCGCTTCTGCACTTATTTTCAATTTTTTTCTGTTTCCCGGCTCTTTGGTCATTCTGCATTTATGCCGGGCTTTTATCAGTTTTCAAAATCCCGCTTATTCCTTGATTTCAAGTCTGCTCTGTTCTAATTTTATGCTTCTAAATTTCTTTCTGTTTTCAGCTTTGTTTTCAGCTTCCTGCTTTACATTTTGGACTTTATACAAGTTTTTCTCTACTTCTAGTTTTCCGTTTTTACATATTTTGAATCTATTCGCATTTTGAATTTCTTTCTGTCTTTTTCGTTTTCACTCTTACTTTAATTTCTAAGTTTTCTCTGTTCCAGTTTTATGCTTCTACCCTGATTGCTAACTTTTCCCAATTTACAAGTTCCTGCTTCTCTATCTTTTGAATTTATCCAGGTTCCTGCTTCTACTCTTATTTCTAATTTTACTAAATTTTCTATGTTTCCAGTTTTCTGTTTCTACCGCCTTAATTCCAGTCTTTCTCTGCCTCAGATTTTTCAGCTTCATTTTTATTTTGAATCTATTTCTTTCTTCAGTCTTTCCGCCGGTTTGCCATGCAGCATAAAAACAGATGCCTCACAGTTTTGCAATCTAACATACCGGCTCATCCCCCGTTTTCCAGGCGGCATTTAAAACTCTTCTAACTGTCCCTGGCTGCTGATTACAAGCATTTTCTTTTCTATCTGCTCCACTTTCTCATTGCAGGCTTTCAGCTTTTTAATTCCTTCCTCGTAATAACGAAAAGAATCCTCTAATGAAATCTGGGGATTTTCCAGCTGTGTTATGCAGTACTCAGCCTGGCTTAAAAGATCTTCCAGTTTCAAATCTTTTTCCGGTTCGTTTTCCTGACTGCTTAAATCTTTCTGCTCGAATTCTATATTTTCTATCATGAATATGCCTTTCATTTTCTGCAGTTTTTTCTCTTCTACCGCTTTTGCACTGGCACAGCCTTCTGTTTCTACAGTTTCCAGCCACTGGTCCGCCTTTCACTTTCAGCAGTTACTGCTTTTTCCTCCGCTGGTTTTGCTTACTTCTACAGACTTACTTTCTGATACCCATGCTTTCGTCAGATTCTATTTCTAATACTTCCGCTTTCAGCCTTCCATCCACCGTCTGTACTGAAATGGTGTCCTTCAGTTTTATCTGCATCACGGATGTAAGGGAATTCCCAGCGGAATCTGTCACGTAAGAAAATCCTCCGCTTAATTTTTTTACAGGTGAACCAGCTTCTAACCGTCCTGCAAGCAGCTGTATCCGGTGCCTTTCTAAAGATACCCTGTACTCCATACGTTTTATAAGCCTGTCCTCTAAGTCTGCGAGATACTGCTTTTTACTATTTAAAATCATCCTCGGACTCAGATAGCCGAGTTTTGTCATCAGCTGTGCGGCTTTCTGCCGTTCACTGTGGATGTGTTCCCGCATGCGCAGGTCCAGTGCTGTACGCGCCACGCGCAGTGCTTCCCGAAACTGCCGGTAATCATAGACTGCCAGTTCTGCTGCTGCTGAAGGAGTCGGAGCACGAAGATCCGCCACATAGTCGGCTATCGTCGTATCCGTTTCATGGCCTACTGCCGATATAACCGGAACGGTGCATTCAAAAATGGCTCTCGCCACAATTTCCTCATTGAATGCCCATAAATCTTCAATAGATCCGCCGCCCCGCCCTGCAATGATAACATCTGCGCCAAGCTGCTCCAGGGCACGGATACCGTTAACAATGCTCTGCGCCGCCCCGTCGCCCTGTACCTGTGCCGGATACAGAATCAGCTGTACATAAGGATTCCGGCGGCGGCTGATATTCCGTATATCCTGCACAGCTGCCCCGGTCGGTGCGGTTACGATGCCAAGTGTCTGAATATATTTCGGAATCGGCCGTTTATATCCCTGGTCAAACATTCCCATTTCTGCAAGTTCTTTTTTCAGCGCTTCAAATTTTAAAAATAAAGCACCGGCTCCGTCAAGAGTAACTTCCCTTGCATACAGCTGGTAGCGGCCGTCCCGTTCATATACTTCTACAGATCCAGTGACAACTACATGGTCTCCGTCTCTCATGTCAAATTTCAGCCCGTTCCTGCGGTTTCCGGCAAAC
Source organism: uncultured Eubacterium sp. (assembly GCA_910580075.1). Classification (GTDB taxonomy): domain Bacteria; phylum Bacillota; class Clostridia; order Lachnospirales; family Lachnospiraceae; genus Eubacterium_J. Next base: position 11,917 of record CAJTVR010000039.1, read on the forward strand.
ATCACTGCCCCGATGACTGAGCCTTCATCTTTTAAAGAAAAATAAATATGCCCGGAAGTATGGTACTTGCAGTTAGATACTTCACCCTTAACGCTGATTTTGCCCAGCATAAAATCCTGTGCAAACATATTTTTAATATACGTATTGACCTGGCCTACACTATATACATTTCTCATCATACTAACCCTGCAGCTGCTCCATTCATAGTTCTGTTACATAAGTGCTCTTTATTCAAGTGTGACTGCTCCGGTTTCGGTTTATGCAGGCATCACTATTTACACAAACTTTGCCAGCACCCCGTTTATAAACGAAGGCGCACCGTCGCTGCTGTAAACTTTGGCAAGCTCTACCGCCTCGTTAATTGCTACGCCGGCTGGAATGTCATCCTCATACTGGATTTCATATATAGCCAGACGGATTAATGCCAGATCTGCCTTAGCCATGCGGCCTGTCTTCCATCCGGTCGCTTTTTCATTAATCTTTGTATCAATTTCTTCTCTCAGGCTGTAAATCTTTCGCAGCTTCTGCTCGATATAATCCCGCTTTTCCTGACTGCGCTCCTGCAGCTCTTCCATGGAAATCTGAATCTGCTCCTCCATTTCCTCCTCGCTGTAAAATTCTGCCTGAAAAAGCATTTTAAAAATCTGTTCCCTGATTTCTCTCCTGTTCATAATTTCCTTTCTGTATGGCTTTCATAGAATAAAAGGAGTGCCGTTATGACACTCCCGTTTCATTCACACCGGCCTGGAATTATGCTGCCTGGCCAGTGTATAAAAGCCGGACCTTCAGACTTCTCCCACTATCTGCTGTTTTCCATATCGACACTGGCAATCCGTACATTCACAGCATTCACTTCAAGCCCGGTCATTGTTTCAATCGCTGTTTTGACTTTCTCCTGCACCTTGGCACTGATTTCCGGAATTGCATAGCCATACGCAATATTCAAAGCCAGCTCCACTGTCACGCAGCGGTCAATAATATCTGCTTTTACTCCCTTTGCCAGATTCTTTTTGCCGAGTTTGCTTACAAGCTCGTTTGTAATGTTACCTGCCATCGAACTTACGCCGTCTACTTCTGTAGCTGCAAGGCCGGCAATAATCGTAACCACTTCATCTGCAATTTTTACTTCACCAAGATTATCTTCTTTGATACTGTATACCTTTCTATCTTCTGCCATCTTATTTCCTCCTAAAATAATCAGCTGGTCTGCTGCGTTCAATTATTCTTATTTTATCAGAATTATATGAAAATCACAACCTTCTTGCTAAATTTTCTTACATGCTTTCTATAAAGTAAACGATTTTATCTGAATATTCTTGTATGCCCCGTATGAATCAGCTATAATAGTTCCCGGCAGTGACTGTAAGTTCTTACGGTTCGAAGGCGGAACAGAAAAAGGATAAAATTTCTCTGCCTGGCGTCCGGCTAATTTATACTCTGCAGGTATCAGGCTGTCATAATTCCTGTCTGCAGCGCTTACAAAAGCAGACTCAGATTTCACACGGAGGTATTATATTTATGTTAAAAGGTTCTGATTTATTTCATATCCCGTTTTACAAAAAATCACCGTACACTGGCAGTATGAACGGCATGCGCTTTTATATTGAAAAGGCATCTGAAAACGATACGGACGTCTTTCGCGTATGGATTTTTCCAGGCCCGTACTGTTTTGAAAAAACTGCCAGCGAACTGAAACAGTCCAAAACGTTTGCTTTCACAGAAGAAAGCATTCCCGTTATTGCAGACTGGCTGAACGGGCAGTATGAGGAACGCAGGGCATACTGGATGCAGCATACATCTATACTTTCAGATTTTTCGTAGCGGTGCCGGCAGGCCTGCTATTTGTTTTCATCCTGTATCATCCCAAGCAGCTCCTGCTCGCTGATCACCCTGATTCCTAAATCATTTGCTTTCGTCAGTTTGCTGCCCGCATTTTCTCCTGCCAGCAGATAGGATGTTTTTTTAGAGACAGAGCCTGATACCTTCCCGCCGTTTCTTTCAATCAGTTCCGCTGCCTGTTTGCGGTCCATATCAGACAGCGTTCCGGTAATTACGAATGTAAGCCCTTTGAAACGCTCGCTCTCCCCATCCTGTGCAATACGGGCCATATTTACACCCTCAGCCTTGAGCCGGCTCAGCATCTCTTTGTTAGATGCATCTTCAAAAAAGCTGCGGATGCATCCGGCACTGACCTCTCCGATATCCGGTACTTCTACCAGCTGCTCTGTTCCGGCTGCAGCCAGGCTGTCGATTGTCCCAAACTGTTTCATCACTGCTTTTGCTGCAGCCTTTCCCACGTTTGGAATTCCAAATCCCGTCAGCAGCTGGCAGGCGTCGCGCTGTTTTGCGCCCTCAATGGCATCCAGCAGCTTATCTGTATTTTTTTCTTTTCCGATAATGCCCTCTTCAATCAGCTGGCTGCGGTGATTTTTCAGTACAAAAATATCCGCAATATTCTTTATAAATCCGCGCCTTACCAGTTCCTCAATATAAACCGTTCCAAAGCCTTTGATATCCATGGCATCTCTGCTGACAAAATTTATGATGCGCCGCTCTATCTGAGCCGGACATGCCGGAGACGGACAGCGGATATCTGCCGTATCTTTTTCCCGGACCGTTTTCGTACCGCATACCGGACAGGTCTGAGGAAGGACGAACCGGTGCACGCCTTCTTCCCGCCGCTCTTTTAGGACTTCCCGGATTTTAGGAATAATTTCCCCGGATTTATATACTTTGACATAATCTCCGATTCCGACATCCAGCTGGTCAATAAAATCCTGATTATGCAGCGTAGCCCTGGAGACACTGGTTCCGCACAGGCGCACAGGCTCAAAGACCGCAGTAGGTGTAATTCTTCCTGTCCGTCCTACCGACACTTCGATATCCAGTATCTTTGCTTCCTTTTCTTCCGGCGGATATTTATATGCCACCGCCCACCGCGGTACTTTGGATGTTGCACCGAGCAGTTCTCTGTCTGCAATCCGGTTCACTTTTACAACTGCACCGTCTATATCGTATGGCAGGTTTCCACGGTTTTCGCCAATGGCACAGACCGCATCCCATACTTCCTCTGCCGTATGGCATACACGGTAATCTTCTATCACACGGATGCCCTGTTTTTTCAAATATTCGTATCCTTCGGTATGTGTTTCAAAGCTGCCTCCGCGGACCTGCTGGACATTAAATACAAACATGGACAGTCCCCGTTCTTTGGTCACTGCTGTATCGAGCTGGCGCAGCGTGCCCGCCGCACAGTTTCTCGGATTGGCAAATGTCCGCTTTCCTGCCAGCTCCTGCCGCTCATTCACTTTCTGAAAATCATCGTTTGTCATAAATACCTCGCCGCGGATTTCCAGATAGGCAAACGGCTGCTTTAATTTCTTTTTGACATCCTTAATCACTTTTGCATTGGCCGTGACATCTTCGCCAAAATTAACTCCGTCTCCTCTTGTCTCTGCCAGCTTTAACACGCCGTCTTCATAACGCAGCACAAGTGAAAGTCCGTCAATTTTATATTCCACCACAAACTCCGGATCCGCAAGCTGCTTTTGCATATCTTCCACGAATTCAAAGACTTCTTCTTTTGAGAATACATCCTGAAGGCTCAGCATTGGCACATTATGACGGACCAGCACGCCGGCTTCCCGTTTCGCACTGCCGCCTACACGCTGCGTCGGAGAATCCGGCGTAACCAGCCCGGGATTTTCTTTTTCAAGAGCACGAAGCTCCATCATCAGTTCATCATATTCCCGGTCTGTAATTTCCGGATCGTCCTGATTATAATAGCGGTCCATATGATAACTGATCATTCTGCACAATTCTTCATAACGTTCTGACGGATTCATTCTTCCTCCTCCCAAAGCTGCTGGTCTATTCTGCTGCTTTCAAACCTGACCGTATCATTTGAAGATCCCTCCAGCATCTGCTCCAGCTTCTTTAGCTCCTCACCTGTTATCATCCGGTACTGGCCGGATGGAAGATCTCCTAAATGTATATTCATAATACGTACTCTTTTTAAGCTTACCACACGGTAGTCAAAATATTCACACATTCTTCGGATTTGACGATTCATTCCCTGTGTCAGAATAATACGGAAGCTTCTTTTTCCAATGCGCTGTGTCTTGCATTTTCTTGTCATTGTACCAAGAATCGGCACCCCGCCGGCTAGCGCCCGGAGAAAACTGTCTGTAACGGTTTTATTCACCGTAACCAGATATTCCTTTTCATGCCGGTTGCCGGAGCGCATGATTTTATTCACGAAATCGCCTTCATTAGTCATAAGCAGCAGGCCTTCTGACTGTTTGTCAAGTCTGCCAGCCGGATAAATGCGTTTGGGATAATTCAAATAATCCACAATATTATTTTTTTCCCGCTTTTCTGCTGTACAGACAATTCCTCTCGGCTTATTGACTGCCAGAAGAATTCGTTCCTTTTCTTTTTCTGCCAGCCTGCCCTGATAGTAAACTGCATCACCCGGAAAAACCCTGTCTCCCATCTCTGCCGTCTTATCGTTAATCTGCACCGTGCCCGCCTGAATCTGGCGGTCTGCTTCTCTTCTCGAACAGATGCCTGCTGCACTCAGATATTTATTTATCCGTACCCCTTTAGACTGTTCTTCCATAAATAACCACCTCTTTCATACGCCAAAAGCGGCCGCTGTACTGCCGGATACCGGCTTTGCAGATACAGCAACCGCTTTTTCAGCAAGTTCTTCCTAAATCAAAATTATCTTAAATACGCTGTCTTTACATACCCTGTCTGTCCGTTCCAGGATACTTTCGTCCAGCCTTCGGCATAACTCATAATAACCGTAATAACATCACCCTTATATGCAAGGCCAACTCTGTCGGAAGTCTCGCTCATAGAAGAACGTACATTGACAGAATCTGATAACGTAATCGTGTCCCCTTCGTTATAATAAGATGGTGCTGCCGGGAGATTCTCCTGTGGTGTGTCTTCTTTTTCCACTTTGGATTTATCTGACACGATATATTCCTTCTTCACGTAGCCAGATTTTCCTTTGCTGCGGACTTTAAACCACCCGTTTTTGCTCGTGCCGTAGATCATGACCTTTGTGCCGGCTTTGAGTGTCTGCACTACATCACTGTCTGTACTGCGGCTCTTGCGCATATTCACACCTGTCTTTGCATAAGCTGTCCGCTTATTCGATGATGAACTGCCGCCTGTCTGTGTGTCTTCCTTTTCTACTTTCGATTTATCGGATACAATATACTCTTTACTGATAAATCCTGTTTTGCCTTTGTATTTTACCTTAAACCAGCCGTCTTTGCTTGTGCCGTAAATCGTTACTGCTGTTCCGGCTTTCAGCGTCGTAATAATTTCACTGTCCGTGCTGCGTTTTTCGCGAAGGTTTACCTTGGTCTTCGCATAAGCTGTCCTTGTCTTCGAAGATGTGTCTGTATCGTCTTCTTTTTCCACTTTGGATTTATCCGATACGATATACTCCTTGCTGACATAACCCGTCCTGCCCTTACTCTTTACCTTAAACCAGCCGTCTTTGCTCGTACCATAGATCGTTACTTTTGTTCCGGCTTTCAGCGTTGTAATAATATCGCTGTCTGTACTGCGTTTCTCACGCATATTTACTTTTGTCTTCGCATAAGCTGTCCTTGTTTTTGCAGATGTATCCGTATCGTCTTCTTTTTCCACTTTGGATTTATCCGATACAATATACTCTTTGCTGACAAACCCTGTTTTACCTTTGCTCTTTACCTTAAACCAGCCGTCTTTGCTTGTCCCGTAGATCGTTACTTCTGTTCCGGCTTCTAATGTCTGTATAATGTCGCTGCTGGTACTGCGTTTTTCACGCATATTAACTCTTGTTTTCGCATAAGCTGTCCTTGTTTCTGTCTGGCCGCTGCTTTCAGATCCAGGTTTTTCTTCCTTCTTATCTCCCTCATTCTCACCTTCTACAGGCCCGAAGCTGGCTACCCAGTCTGCAATTGCATTCTGGAACGTCGAAGTAACCATAACCTGGAGCTGTTCATCTTTTTCCAGTGCTTTGTCATATTCACTGCGGATATCTCTCTGCAGCGCAACCATATCTTCATCCTGTTCGATGAACTCTGAAATCAGCGCACTAATCGCCTCATCCTTATTTTCAACTTCTACGTTATTTGTCTGATTAAACTGGCTGTATGCATTATCAATATATACTTCCCCGTTTTCATTTTTGCGGACATAAAAACACGCCAGATCCGGTGCTCCTGTTTCGATGTCTTTAAACTTCATCTCAGAAGCGGCCATAACCACATATTCGCCGTCCGAGATTCCTTTTTTCGTATAACATTTTATATTATCATATTTTTCTACATATTTGCTAAGCAGCTGTACATAGCTTTTTTCTGTATCCGATATCGGATATGCGATTTTTTCCAGTTTATCCGTATCTCCGGAAACATAGCACTGATAATACTCTTCCAGAAGCGCATTTACCTCTTCATGTGCATCCACTTCTGCCTTTTCTTTCTGTTCGTCATCTGTACTCACCGTTTTCGCCGGTCCCTCATCCGGCTTGGAAGTGCCATTTGATGCTGCACGTGAAGTTGAAATTACAACTGATAATAGTATAAGCATTGCTCCAGTCGCAATATATTTTTTATATTTAGAACATATGTTCTTAATTACGTTCACATTGAAACCCATGTTATCATCTTTTTTATTGTTATTGGCTGCCATTGCTGCCTCCTTATCATTCTTAATCTTACCTGTCTGCGGCCAGTGTCTGTGTGTCCTGCTGTCTGAGCAGATTTTCCGGCCTGTCCGGAGTTACATTTCACCTGTTTTCAATCTGTCCTGTTTCTGTCCAAATTCCGTTTGCTAAATCTTTCCTGAAAATTTGCTGAATCGTTAGTAGCTGCACGCACTATCCTAAGATGCCTGACGGACAAATCGTCCAAATAATAAGAAAAAAAAATGCAACCGGCGGGAATCGAACCCACATTACAGGAGTCGGAGTCCTGCGTTCTATCCGTTAGACTACGGTTGCAAAATCTGATTGATATTATAACATCTTTTTACCAAAAAGAAAAGACTAAATTTCTAACAATATTATTTTATTCTGCTGCTTTGTTTTCGGCAAATCTATTAAACGCTGATTCCTGGAACCTCTGAAATGCAGACTGATATCTTTCTCTTCTTCCCGGAATTCCCCGTCAATCAGTACATCAATCATTGAAAGCATCTCATCTGTCACTTCGCATCTGGCACGGCTGTCTTCAATCAAATCTGTCTCATAAGTATATCCTGTATAACACCAGACATCTTTCTGCGGTAAATGCTCTCTTACATGACGCAGCAGCTTTACAAGTTCCTTTTGATTTTCCGGCTCGAAAGGTTCTCCGCCAAGAAGTGTCAGCCCCTTGATATAATCATGGTTTAAAGCGGTTAATATTTCCTGCTCCGTTGCCTTTGTATAGGGTACGCCATATTTAAAATCCCATGTCTCAGGCTGAAAACAGCCCCTGCAGTGGTGTGTGCACCCGGAAACAAACAGCGAGACCCTGACTCCGGATCCATTGGCGATGTCTGTTTTTTTTATCGTACCATAATACATGGAGTATCTTCCTTTCCTGGAAATTTTTGATACCAGCTTCTATTTCAAGTTAATTTTATCAATATTCCCTATATCAGTTTTCTTGATGCATCGTTATTATAACTGATTCTTCGCTATTCGACAAGAGATTTTAAAAATTTTTTTCTGACATGGCAGGAAGCCCATTGTCTTCCTGCATTTGACAGATTCTGTTTTTTATTTTATCATATGTAACTGTGTAGCAGAGGGCATGCCGCATTTTACACATATATAATGAATGATCCGAACGCCCGGCGTCTGGGTAACCTATTAATATCTACTATAAAAGTATAATAAAAGGAGATACACATATGAGTTTTAAATTTGTCAGAGAACTCCCGACTCCAGCAGTTGTAAAAGAAATACATCCGGTTTCTGCCGCACTTGCTGAAATAAAAAAAGAACGGGACCGGATGATATCCGATGTCATTTTAGGTCATGACGACCGTTTTCATAGGTCCCTGTTCTGCTGACCGTGAAGATGCGGTATGTGATTATGTAAGCCGGCTGACTGCCATTCAGGAAAAAGTAAAAGACCGTGTGATTATTATTCCAAGAATCTACACAAACAAGCCCCGCACTACCGGCGACGGTTATAAAGGAATTGTATCACAGCCCAATCCTGAACAGGAGCCAAATATGCTTGCCGGACTGATGGCTATGCGAAAAATGCATATCCGTGCCATTCAGGAAAGCGGCCTGACTGCAGCAGATGAAATGCTTTACTGTGAAAACTGGAGTTTTGTAGATGACCTATTATCCTATGTCGCAATCGGCGCCCGCTCTGTAGAAGACCAGCAGCACCGGCTGACCGCCAGCGGATTTGATGTAGCCGCCGGCATGAAAAACCCGACCAGCGGTGATTTTTCTGTGATGCTCAATTCTGTATATGCCGCACAGCATCCGCACCATTTTATTTACCGCAACTATGAAGCAGACACAACAGGCAACCCGTTAACCCACGTGATTCTGCGCGGTGCAGTAAGCAAACACGGGAATACCGTTCCAAACTATCATTACGAAGATATTACACGTCTGCTGGAACGCTATGACAGCATGCATCTTAAAAATCCTGCTGTTATTATTGATGCAAACCACTCTAATTCAAACAAACTATACAAGGAACAGATCCGTATTGTCAAAGAAGTTATGCACAACCGCATTGTATCACCGGAAATCAAATCTCTGGTTAAAGGCGTTATGGTGGAAAGTTATATCGAAGAAGGTGCCCAGCAGATTGGCGACCATATTTACGGGAAATCTATTACAGACCCATGCCTTGGGTGGGAAGATTCTGAGAAGCTGATTTATACAATTGCAGAGATGAATCATTAGTTTTATATAAATGGATCATTATATTTCAGCCAGATGCCGGAAGAAAGGATTATTTCTGATGTTTCTATTCCAGACAGCCGGAAATTCTAACCTTCTATGCAGGATTATGACAGACGGGCGGACGCCTGATGCATGGCTGACAGCCAGGGTTCAGGCTCCGCTCTTTCCGGCAGAGCGGTCCTGCATCTTCAAAAAAAGTTTTCTCCATTCAGCGTCTGTATTAAAACACCGTGCCACAATCTGCTATTACTCACGCGGATGTGTCTTCGTATAAACTTCCCGGACAGATACATGATGCATCTTTGCATAAATCTGTGCCGCTGACAAATCTTTATACCCCATCATTTCCTGAACAGCATATAAATCCGCACCATTATTTACCAGATGTGCAGCAAAGGAATGTCTCAAAGTATGCGGCGTAATTTCTCCCTGAATTCCTGCTGCCTTCGCATACTGCCTGACCAGCTTCCAAAAGCCCTGGCGGCTCATTTTCTGTCCGGATAAGTTTGTAAAAAGCAGTTCACATGACGGATCTTTTGCCAGCTTCGGCCTTGCCTCTTCCAGATATTCTGCCAGCGCTTTTTTTGCTGTCTTTCCAAACGGAACAACCCTCTCCCTTCCTCCCAGGCTGCACAGAATATATTCCATATTCATGCTGACATCCTGTACTTTAAGCTGAACCAGCTCACTGACCCGGATACCCGTGGCATAAAGCAGCTCTAACATGGCCCGGTCACGCACGGCCTTTGCCGATTTCCCATCCGGCTGGCGCAACAGCAGCTCTGTTTCTTCCGTTGTAAGAATGTGAGGAATAGCTTTTTCCACCTTTGGCGCTTTTAAATAAACTGCTGGATTATGTACGGCTCTATCCGTCTGTTCCAGATATCTGAAAAATGCTTTTATAGAAGCAACAGCTCTTGCAATCGTCGACGGCCGCTTCTTTTCCTGATGCATCCAGCGTATATATGCCTGCAGATCTGTTTCAGTAACAAGTTTCCAGTCTGTCCTGTTCTGCATAGTCAGATAATCAGACAGTCTAAGCAGGTCCCTCTCGTAAGAAACTGCCGTATTGGACGATACCCCCTGCAGTTTCAGTTCTGTAACATATTCTGCTATTTTCTCCTGCATCGTTTCCATAACGGCCACACTCCTTAAATCTGCAAAACAGCTTTCATATTTCTGATAACTTTACCGCTTTTCTCTTTAGCATCCAGCGTTCCTGCTCCTGACAGTTCTGCCGTTTATTCTAGTATCCAGCGTTCCTGCTCCTGACAGTTCTGCCGTTTATTTTTCTTTAGATGACTTTATCGTTTTCCACTATCTGCATCTATCTTTTCTGATCTGAGATCTGACAATTCTGCCGTTTCCTTAATTTCTACATTCTCCGTATATAGCTTTGCAAAAATACAGGATTTACATATGCTTCCATCCAGATACCTGCGATTATGCACAGAATCGATGATATAAGCAGATACAGACGGGGATTCCGCCAAAACCTGCTGATTCCATACGGCATTGCCAATTCTGCTTTTTTTCCAAACACGATTTTTCCCAGTCCGAAATAGGCTGCTGCATAGCAGAAAATCTGTGGAAATACAGACAGCAGTACGATTACCATACCCTGAAATTTCATGCATACTAATGCATTCACAAACAGATATCCCAGTGAAAATGCATACCAGCTGACTACGCCTGTCAGCATCAGTACGCCAAAACGGGTATATACAAGCAATGCGGTCATGGCAAACACTCGTATTCTGCGTTTTAGCAAATAAATAAAATACGCACCCGAATCCAGCTGAACATATGCAAGCTGTCCTACATAATAACGATTCAGCATGCCATACTGAATCAGGTTTTCCTGACCCGCCCAGTTAGCAGCCAGAATCCCCAGGAAGAAAAAAATCAAAAAACAGCCTGCCAGAAATCCTTTCCAGGGCAGTTTGGGAAGTTCAAAATGTGGTACTTTAAATGTTCTGCGTTTCACTACATGTCTCTTTTTCTTTCACCAGTTAGTCTAATCTATGCATCTGACCTATTCTTTATGACGTTTTTTTAGACATGCCGCATGCCTGTTCTTTTAAACTGTTTTATCTGCGCATTTATTTTTATATGCCATAATTGCAGCTACCGTTTTCCCATCCTGTATTTCTCCTGCATATATCTTTTCACATAATACGTCAAGATCCATAGGCTCTAATTCAATAAACTCATATTCATCCAGGTGCTGCTTTCCAGGCTTTAAATCTCTGGCCACGTAGATGTCAATAAATTCATTATCATAAGCAACCGTTGGTTTTAAGGAAATCAGAAATTCCAGGTTATCGCTGCGGTATCCGGTTTCTTCTTCCAGTTCTCTGGCCGCACATATTTTCGTATCTTCATTCACATGATCCCTCGCTCCTGCCGGTATCTCTATGGTCATGCGGTCCAGCGCATTCCGATACTGATGTACCATTAGAATTTTACCGTCATCCATAACCGGAACGACAGCTGCCGCTCCCTTGCGGTGTGAAATAAAATCCCATTTCACAACCTTTCCATCCGGCATTTCCATGTAATCTGTATAAAAGTCTAGAATAACTCCCTGAAATGCCAGTTTTCTGTCAATCCGCTTAATTTTATTTTCCATGCCTGATCACACATTCCTTTCCCTGCTCTTTTTACGTCTGTTGAAGCCCCCGCCGCCTAATAGCCAGATATTTCTTAATCTGACAAAAGCGCCAAAACCATTGATTTCCAACGGTTTTGGCGCTTATCATGTTATTTCGCGTAATCTATCACTCTCGACTCACGAATTACATTCACTTTAATCTGTCCCGGATACTGCAGCTGAGACTCAATCTGTTTCGATACGTCTCTTGCAAGCAATACCATATCTGCATCACTTACCTGTTCCGGTACTACCATAATACGAATCTCCCTGCCTGCCTGAATAGCAAAAGATTTTTCAACACCTTTAAAACTGTTTGTAATTTCCTCCAACTGCTGAAGACGGTTTGAATATGTTTCTAATGTCTCCCTTCTTGCTCCCGGACGCGCTGCACTGATTGTGTCAGCAGCCTGTACCAGGCATGCAACCAGGGACTGCGGTTCTACATCTCCGTGATGCGCTTCTACTGCATTAATAATCACCGATGACTCTTTGTATTTTTTACAAATGTCCACACCAATCTGAATATGTGAGCCTTCCATCTCATGGTCGACTGATTTTCCAATGTCATGTAATAATCCTGCACGCTTTGCGGTTCTGGCATCTACACCAATTTCGGCTGCCAGAAGACCTGCAAGCTGTGCTACTTCAATAGAATGTTTCAAAGCATTTTGTCCATAGCTTGTTCGGAATTTCATCCGGCCTAACAGACGCACAAGTTCTGGATGAAGTCCATGTATGCCTGCTTCTAAAGTGGCTGTTTCTCCTTCTTCCCGAATCATGTTCTCCACTTCTTTTTGCGCCTTCTCCACCATTTCTTCAATTCTGGCCGGGTGAATACGGCCGTCCACGATTAACTTCTCAAGCGCAATCCGTGCTACTTCTCTTCGGATCGGATCAAAACCTGAAAGGATAACTGCTTCCGGTGTATCGTCGATAATAAGATCTATGCCGGTAAGTGTTTCTAACGTACGGATATTACGTCCTTCACGTCCGATGATACGTCCTTTCATTTCATCGTTTGGAAGCTGGACTACTGAAATCGACGTTTCGGCTACATGATCTGCTGCACATTTTTGAATTGCAGTAACGACATAATCACGTGCCTTTTTAGCCGCCTCTTCCTTTGCCCTTGTTTCCATCTCTTTAATCATTTTTGCAGTGTCAAGTTTTACATCATCTTCTACAGTCTTTAAAAGATATTCTTTTGCCTGTTCGGAGGTAAGCCCGGAGATCCTCTCTAGTTCCTGTAACCGCTCCTCATTCAGCTTTGCGACTTCTTCTTTCTGCCTGCTTATTTCTTCCTCTTTTGCTGCAAAGCCGGCTTCACGCTTTTCGATTGCTTCCAGTTTCTTATCCAGATTCGATTCCTTCTGCTCGATTCGGCGCTCGTTGCGCTGGATTTCTGCTCTCCGCTCTTTAATCTCACGGTCAAGCTCATTCTTTGTCCGGATAGATTCTTCTTTTACTTCCAGCAAAGATTCCCGCTTTTTTGTTTCTGCCGTCTTCACTGCCTCATCAATAATCGCCCTTGCTTTGTCATCGGCTGAACCGATTTTTACTTCTACAACTTTCTTCTGGTAAGCGGAAGTAACAAAGTAAGTAACTGGCACCGAAATCACAATTGTAAATAATACAGCAATAATGATCGCTATTGGTGACACAGGAGCACCTCCTTATTTAGTTTTCATTGTACATATAACATCACTCATTTGCAGCCATATGTTTGTACCTGCCGGCTGCAGACACTCGTTCACTGTCATAAATAACAACAATTAGATTTTATACTTTCCCTGGCATTATGTCAAGTGAATTCCGAATTGTATGCAGCTGCACGTTTTAAATCTATAACAGTTCCAGACCCCTTCACTGTTACATGAATCATCGATTATAAACCTCTTTGTGCTGAGATTTTTACTCCTGAATCACTTTCTTGCAATCCATGCATTAAATACACAGAGCTTTCTGAACAGTTACTTAGAAATCTATCACCTGCATAATCTCACTTTTGCGAAAACCTTTGCGCAGCAGAAACTGGACTATTTTTGCTGTTTCCTTCACAGATGCAGTGTCCGGGCAGTAATGCTTTTTCTCCAGCAGTTTTTGAATCAGTGTTTCCGGTGAAACCTCAAGTTCCTCTTCTAAAGCCTGTTCAATAATTTCCGCTGACACTCCCTTTGCTAAAAGATCCATCCTCATCCGCGCCGCACTCCTTTGCTCCTGTTTGAGGCGTATGAAAGTTCTTGCATAGCGTTCGTCGTCAATATAATGATAAGACTTCACATAATCAATTGCTTTTTCTGCCAGCCGGGCTGGATACTGTCCTTCCAGAAGTTTTCTGCGAAGCTGCTCTTCTGTACGGTCCATTTTTTCCAGCAGATGCATGGCACGTTTTACCGCACGTTTCCCAACAATCTCATAGAAGATCTGCTCATACAAAGCATCGCTGATATCGCTTCCTTCTTCTAAACCTAGTTTTTTCAGTTCTCCTTTATACAAAATCAAATCTTGCGAATCGTCAAAAGATACCCGTACCCTGTTTTTGTCTTCAGGCGTTATCTGTGTAATTATCATGCTTTTTTCTTACTCTTCCTTATGATCTGTCAAACATATTTTACGAATCTGCTTTGCCCGAATCTTTTGGCGCATCTTTTTCAGCCGGAGATTTTTTTGCTGCATCTTTTCCGGCTTCTTCTTTTCCTGCAGCTGCACCGGTTTTGTCTGTTAAGACTGCCGCATTTCCAGGAGCTGCTGAGCGGGCTGCTTTTGCTGCTGCCTCTTCTGCTGCTTTTGCCGCCTCTTCTTCGCGGAGTTTTTCATAATGGTCACGTACTTTTTTATCAATTTCCTCGCAAAGCTCTGGTCTGTCTCTCAGAAGCTGCTTGGCATTTTCCCTTCCCTGTCCTATTTTTTCACCTTCATATGCATACCATGCACCGGATTTATTTATGATACCGAGATTTGCGGCAATATCCAGAATGTCACCTTCTCTGGAAATTCCTTCTCCAAACATAATATCAAATTCTGCTTCTTTAAAAGGAGGCGCTATTTTGTTTTTCACAATTTTGATCCGTGTACGGTTTCCTACCATCACACCGCCCTGTTTTAACGTTTCAATCTTTCTGACATCCAGCCGTACGGAAGAATAAAACTTAAGCGCCCGCCCGCCGGTAGTCGTCTCTGGATTTCCAAACATCACACCGATTTTTTCACGCAGCTGGTTTATAAATATGACAATACAGTCAGTTTTACTAATAATACCAATCAGCTTACGCAGTCCCTGCGACATCAGACGTGCCTGCAGACCCACATGGGAATCTCCCATATCTCCGTCTATTTCAGCTTTTGGCACCAGTGCGGCAACTGAATCCACAATGACAACATCTACTGCTCCGGAACGCACCATTGTTTCTGTAATTTCCAGCGCCTGTTCTCCATTATCCGGCTGTGAAATATATAAATCTTCAATCTGAACCCCTATTTTACGGGCATATGCAGGATCTAATGCATGTTCGGCATCGATAAATGCCGCAATCCCGCCTCTTTTCTGCACTTCTGACACGACATGCAGCGCAACGGTTGTCTTTCCGCTCGATTCCGGTCCATATATCTCAACAATCCTGCCTTTTGGCAGCCCTCCCAGGCCAAGTGCCAGATCCAGGCTTAAAGAACCTGTCGGCACAGTTGCCACATTCATATTGTTCGTCGGATCTCCCAGCCGCATAACCGATCCGGCACCATACTGCTTTTCTATCTGAAAAATCGCTGCCTCCAGCGCTTTTAATTTATCTTCTTTTCCGTCTTTTATTTCCTTTACATCCCTTGCCATACATATTCTCCTCACTCAGCCGTTGTGAACAAACGTTCGTTTTGTAGTTATCATACTAATATAATTTTTCTGTATTGTCAATCCTTTTCTTGTGTATACATCTTATTTCGAATACAGACCACAGCCAGGCATTTTTCACTTCTAAGTACAAACCTCTTTTCATATCATGCTTCCCAGATACACCTGGAACAGCTGCCACATGAAACTGTATAAATATTCCATCTTCAAATTTATATTACTTAATGGGAATCAGCTGATTTAATGCCTGTATCGATAAATAATAATGAATAAAAAAGATATCTGAAATGTTTCAGATATTAGCATTATAATATCTGAAGCCGGATACGTCAAGGTCTTTTCCAAATTTTTACACTGTTTCTGCTATACATGGAATTGTTTTTTACAGTCAGATACATGCAAAATCACAACCCGAATTTCACCCCGGCTGCGCTATTGAAAAAAATCCTTCAAATACCCTGGATATGGAATGATGATGGAACTGCCCGTGGCTTTTCTGCTGTAAATCCATCGGTGCAGATCGAAGCTGCCCGTTTGTCTGACCGTTTTTATACTGCCGACAGATCAAGACACCGCGGCACATCCGGGCTGGAACCTACTATCGTAAAATACTGACAGAAAAGACTGGCGGAAAGATCAGCGCCAGTCTGGAATGCGGAGTGCTTACTATTTCATTTGAAACCCTGCTGTCACAGGAGTCAGAAAAAATCCTGATAAGTCATGCCGAATCGTCATGCTGTATTTTAAAACCGGACATCAGAGGTCTTTCCGGACTCCTGTACAGCCCTTTTATTCCTGTCCAAATTCTGAAAGTTCCAGCCCTTCATTTCTATCCAGAGTCATGCCCACGCTCCACTCATTGACAAATAAAAGGAGCGGCCTTCCTTTCATATCCATGACTTTTTTCATATCTGAAGTTCCAGTCAGGCGTTCCAGATCAATCCCTTTATTTTCTATCCAGCGGATATGTTCATACGGCAGATTCTCCAGACGGATTTCCACATTGTATTCATTTTCCAGACGGAATTTCAGCACGTCAAACTGCAGGACACCTACAACTCCGACAATAATCTCTTCCATGCCGCCTTTGTATTCCTGGAAAATCTGAATCGCACCTTCCTGGGCAATCTGGGTTACGCCTTTGACAAACTGCTTGCGTTTCATTGTATCTGCCTGGCGCACTCTTGCAAAATGCTCCGGTGCAAAGGTAGGAATTCCTTCAAATGCAAACTTTTCTTTTGCTGTAGTAAGCGTATCTCCAATCGAAAAAATGCCCGGGTCAAATACACCGATAATATCTCCCGCATAAGCCTCTTCTATTATTTTACGCTCCTGTGCCATCAGCTGCTGCGGCTGTGACAGCTTGACTTCTCTGCCTCCCTGGATATGCCTTACGTCCATGCCGGCCGTAAATTTTCCAGAACAGATACGCATAAAAGCCACGCGGTCACGGTGATTTTTATTCATATTGGCCTGAATTTTAAATACAAATGCAGAAAAATCTTCTGAAAACGGACTGATTTCCCCTATATCAGATTTCCTTGGAAGGGGTGCATACGTCATCTGCAAAAAGTGATGCAGAAATGTTTCTACACCAAAATTCGTTAAAGCAGATCCAAAAAATACAGGTGAAAGTTCTCCTTTTGTAACCAGTTCCTGATCGAATTCAGCGCTGGCACCGTCTAATAGCTCAATCTCTTCCAGTAACTGGCTGCGCGCGTCTGATCCGATTTCTGCTTCAAGCGCCGCATCATCAAGATCCAGTTCCCGCTCTGTACCTTCCTTCGTGCCTTTGAGCGTATCTGAAAACGTCATCACTTTTTTTGTATTGCGGTCATAAACACCTTTAAACTCTTTGCCCGAGCCAATCGGCCAGTTGACCGGACAGGTAGCTATGCCGAGTTCTTTTTCGATTTCATCCAAAAGCTCAAACGTATCGTTTGCATCCCGGTCCATTTTATTGATAAATGTAAAAATCGGAATATGGCGCATCACACATACTTTAAAAAGTTTTCTCGTCTGCGCCTCAACGCCTTTTGATCCGTCAATGACCATAACAGCCGAATCTGCAGCCATCAGTGTCCTGTAAGTGTCTTCCGAGAAATCCTGATGTCCCGGCGTATCGAGAATATTAATACAATACCCGTCATAATTAAACTGCAGCACGGAGGAAGTTACAGAAATTCCTCTTTGTTTTTCTATTTCCATCCAGTCTGAAACTGCGTGTCTTGCAGTTGCTTTTCCCTTTACCGAGCCGGCAAGATTAATCGCTCCGCCGTATAAAAGGAACTTTTCGGTGAGCGTCGTCTTACCCGCATCCGGGTGGGATATAATTGCAAATGTTCTTCTTTTTTCTATCTCCTGATGTAAATCTGCCACGGCATTTTCCTCCAATTCATGCAGAACTGCTGTTGTTATAAAAGCTGGCAGAATCTATACTGGATATCGCTGCCAGCAACCGTAATTCTATAATAGCATGACGCATATGTCAAGAAAATACCTGTGCAAATTGTTATATTGCACTTTCCACAGTAACAATTCAAAAATCACACGAAACTAGTACGAATCCAGCCATTAAAAACCGCTTCGAACGGGCCGGAATGTATTTTCCTGTCATACAAAGCTGCCTGTTTACAAATACCCGGTAGTAAATTATAATACCGCTTAAGAAAATTTTATTCTGGCAGCAGTCAGGCAGGGAGGTATTCTGATGAAACTGATTTCCGGCTATATGAACGATGATTTTTTGAGACAGAAGCTAAATATATTAACTCAGAAAACATTCGGTTTTGATTTTGAAAACTGGATAAACGGCGGTTATTTTGAAGGAGATTATATTCCCTATTCTTTCATACAGGACGGAAAAATACTCGCAAATGTTTCAGTAAACGATACCCGGATTTACACCCTGTCCGCAGGATGCAGACATGTTTAAATCTGCTGCTTTTCAGGGCGGAGAGGACTACCGCTTTTTTACCGGGGGAAAAATTTAGAACGCATGGAAACAGACAGGCTTTGCTTTCCGCATCTGTCTCATGTATAAACATTTTACTTATACCTGCCTTTCACAGTAAAGGCCACTCCTGTGCCGCCCTGACCCAGCTCATAAGAGTCAAAGCAGATGTATACCATTCCGTCTTTCAGATAAAAATCATAATCTTTCCTGTTCTTTACCAGCTCGGATGGATTATAAGAAATACCGGCTTCAGGCATCTGCTTTTTCAGGGCTTTTACTATTTTCTTTTTCACATTTCCAGAAATCACATCCTCAATCTTTAACTTCTTCCCTGTATTCAGATTATAATTCAGTCCGTACTCCGATGAATTATGAACCCCGCCATATTCAAGCTGCAGTTCAGCCGGCCTGCAGGGTTTCAGAAAAAATCCAGAATAACAATATTACACATATTGACTGATTCATCTCACATAATCCCATATGCTGCCATGTCTTTCCCGGTTATACTTATGATACTTCATCCATATGTGCCAGATACTTTAAATATCTAATTTGGTAACAAACAAAAAATATTAGGAGGAACCGTAATATGATAGCACAAAAACCGCCTATGGGATGGAATTCCTGGAATACATTTGGCAATAATATTACAGAAGAACTGATTTTTCAGACTGCAGATATCATGGCAGAAGAAGGATACAAAGAACGGGGTTATGAATATCTGGTAATCGACGACTGCTGGTCTATGAAGGAACGTGATGCCAGCGGAAACCTGGTCCCTGATCCTGAGAAATTTCCGCATGGCATGAAAGCAGTTGCAGATTATGTACATAGCAAAGGTTTAAAATTCGGCATGTACTCCTGTGCGGGCGTTATGACCTGCGCCGGATACCCGTCCAGTTATGACCACGAATTTCAGGACGCAGAACTGTTTGCCCAGTGGGGCGTGGACTTCCTGAAATATGATTACTGCAATTTCCCGGAAAATGCAGACTGTAAAAACCGATATCTGATTATGAGTATGGCATTAAAAGCCAGCGGAAGAGAAATTCTCTTTTCTGCCTGCAACTGGGGACAGGAAGATTCCTGGAACTGGATGCGTTCTATAGGGGCACACATGTACCGTTCCACAGGAGATATTTTTGATAATTTCAAATCATTTATGAGCATTTTCCAGTCACAGCTGGCACATTTCTGCCAGTCCGGCCCGTACTGCTATAACGATATCGATATGCTGACAGTCGGCATGTACAGCCAGGGAAATGTAGCTATAGGAAAACCCTGCACAGACGGGGAATACCGGATGCAGTTCTCTTTATGGTGCCTGGCAGGAGTCCCTCTGATGCTGGGAGCCGATCTTCGCAGGATCATCCCTCAGATGAAGGAACTGCTTTTGAATCAGGATCTGATAGACATAAACCAGGATGCCGAGTGCCGTCCGCCGTTTTTAACCGGCAGCCGCAGTGTCGGCGTAGAAGTTTCAGATAAAGAGAATGCCATTGAACCGTTAGAGATGCTTCCAGACAAGCTGCTTACTTTTATCAAACATCTTTCTGGAAACGAATTCGCCATTGCCTGTTACAATCTTTATGAAGAGACTCAGGATATTACGTTCATTTTTGCTGATGCCGGAATTCCTTTTGCTTCCGGTTATGGATTTTCTATGAAAGATGTATTTACCGGTGAAAATCTGGGTGTAAAAAGAGACTATTTCACTGTTCCTGTTCCAGGCCATGACTGCCGCGTATACCGCTGCAGGCTGGTGAAATGTGAAGACTGATATGAACTGCCATAAATGCGGCAGGCCGGTTACCCGTGACGAAGCAGCTATCACAAAAAAACTGATTAACCGGGGAACTTCCGTTTTCTTCTGCGCAGACTGCCTGTCAGAATCTTTTGAAGTGACTCCGCAGGATATCTGGAACAAAATCCAATATTATAAAGATATCGGATGTACACTGTTTTTGCATTCTGAGAGCTAAAGCACTATTAAATATATTCAGAGGTATAAATTGTGCTTACTCTCACAGCATCCGCCAAATGCTCAAAAAACTAAAAAAGGGGGATCTGTCACACTAAGTAAAGTATTCTTTTTCTTAATGTGCAGCCCTCCTTTTCAAATCAATGCTGCCTGCTGCCAGACCGCCGTCATTTATTTTGCCAGCAGCTTGTCCACTTTTTGGATATGATTAACCAGCCAGTTTACCAAAAATTCTAAAATATTTTCAGTCATCTCATTCTGGCTTTCCAGATCATTTTCCAGACTATCAATATCAATGTTTGCAAGGCTTTCTTCAAACTGACGGTGCTGTGCTGCATGCTGCTCTATGTATGGATACTCTATGCTTTTTTGATATTCCTCTTCATGAGTAAAATGAACTCTCGTATAATCAATCAGTTCTGATACTAAACGGATAATTTCTGATGTCTTATCCTGTGAAAAATCATCCTGTAACAGCTCATGAGTTTCCTCTGCCAGCTCAAACAGCCTGGTATGTTCTTTGTCAATGAATGCTATCCCGGTTAAATATTCCGGTTTGATTTCGTACATGAAATATCCTCCTTACCTGAATTCTTTTTATTCTTTAATATATTACCCTACTTTTCCTGCTTGTTCAAGACCTGAATTTCTATTCTTTGAGAGTATGATGTGTACAGTTTTCGGCAGGGTCATGTGTAGAACACCGGCGGAAACGACACCCATGCAGCACTTGCAGGCTGCTTTATTCCGTGGTAAAATGAATTCATGAAATTACAGGGAGGACAAATGGCGGAAAAGAAAACTTATAAAGAATTGGAAGAACGCATCCTGGAACTGGAAAGACAGTTAAACGGCAGCGGAAACCGCGAATACAAGTCCCGGCTGTTTGGCTTTCTATTTGGACGTGAGGAAAACAAGGACTGGACTCTGTCACTTTACAACGCAATCCACGGCACGTCCCATGAAGACATCTCCGCTATTACTATCAATACCATAGAAGACGTAGTGTATATGGGCATGAAAAACGACCTTTCCATCCTCGTATCGGAAAACATAAGCCTTTACAGAACCCTGGCATTATACGAACAGCAGAGTTCTTATAATCCGAATATGCCCGTCCGGGAGTTTATGTATGCCGGAAAGCTGTACGATAAATTTATCCATTCGGCAAGACTGAACCGGTACGGCAAAAAGCTCCTGCCGCTTCCATTGCCAAAACTGGTTGTCTTTTACAATGGCACGGAAGAAAAAGAGGATGAATGCACATTATCCTTAAGCGATGCATTTAAAGAAGAAATACGTCAAAATGTGCTGCACAGATACAGCGAAATGAACGAAAAGCCGGACGAAAGCCGGATTCAGGCGGAAGTGAAACAGATTTTCCATGATGCAGACCCTGATATTGAAGTAAAAGTCAGGATGATAAATATCAACCACGGACATAACAGGGCGATGCTTTCAAATTGCAAGCCACTTAGTGAATACGCATGGTTCGTGGCACAGGTCATGAATAACCAGGCGGACAGTGGCAATAGCGAAGAAGATACGCAGGCGGGAATCGGCAGGGCCATTGACAGGGCCATTGACGAAATGCCGGAAGACTTTGAAATTAGAACATTTATAACAGCCAACAGAGCGGAGGTGAGAGATATGTGCCTGACAGAATATAATGAAGCGGAAGCTATGGATATGCTGCGACAGGAAGAACGCCAGGAGACAAGGCTTCTGGACATCAAAAACCTGATGGACAGTACTGGATGGACAGCCCAAAAAGCTATGGATACGCTTAAAATCCCAAAAGATCAGCAAGCCTCTCTTTATGTGGATTTGTTCGAGACCGTTTCAAGTTTTGTGTAAACTCAAAAAACTGACATTAAATTTATGAATAGCTGCAAGCGGGCAGAGCTGTTTTCTGGTTCTGCCCTTGTCTGTATTATACAGGGAATTTTATCCCTGTTAATGCAGCTCCTTAAAATCCCCTTTACAAATTCCTGCCAGATAAGCGCCATTGGCAAAGTTTAAAAAGCTGTCTATCAGGCCGGTATGTCTCACACCTGTCAGAACTTGTCTGGGAGTGAATGCGCGGTCTATAACACAATTTTCCATCCAAACCGTTTAGGAGGTATCTAAAATATGAAAATAGCTGTTAGTGCCTGTATCATGGGCGAAAACTGCAAATATAACGGGAAAAGCAATAAAAACCAGCTTGTTATAGATTTCCTAAAAGATAAAGAGGCAGTCTGTATCTGCCCGGAAATGCTGGCGGGCATGGGAACGCCCCGTCCTTGTGCTGAAATAGTCAGCGGCATTGTAATGGATGAAAACGGAAATAACATCCATTCGGAATACAGCCAGGGTGTGACACGGGCACTGGCTGAGATTCAGGAGGAAGATATTGATTTTGTGATCCTGCAATCCAGAAGTCCCGCCTGCGGCGTCAATCAGGTTTATGACGGCAGTTTCAGCGGCAGGCTGGTTCCTGGAATGGGGCTATTTGCGCAGGCGTTGAAACAGCGGGGCTATAAAGTCATTGATGTGGAAGATATAGAACAAGAAATTTGTAAGGGGGATGCAGCAGATTCTGGCTCAGAACCCTGATACTGATTTTATGGTGCTATGCAGCTATATACGGCAGTCACAAATTTAATCGAACACAAATAGGCTGCTCCGCCAGCGGAGGGCCTATAAATCTCTGATGCTGCTTTGTGCATTGATATCCTTGTGAAACTTCCAGATATCCGAATATCAGCTGATACGCCTGTTTATAATCACGGATTTTAAAGCGGTTCAGCTATTCGCGTCTAAGAATAGATATGGAAAGATTCAATGCACGCGGCTTTTTCTGTATCAGACGGCCCATGGCAGAGTCAGGCATGATATCCTGAACATGAAACACCTAAAAGTTTTAACATTCCAGAGAGGAAAATCCGGCGTCCAGCCTTTTTGGATTTCTCATTCTGGCGTACTATTTATATTCTAACATCACTCCAGCTTTTTCTCATTTTCTATATCTGGCTCAGTTAACACTATCCTCAAACCTCTTTTTTGTTTAAATATACATTTTTGTAACTCCCTCTCCAAATCTCGAAGCTGCACATAAACATGTTCTGTGTTCTTTCCTCTTGCATATCTCTTAAAAATATTCATTAATTCTTCTAAATTCAATACCTCAATCAATTCAGGACTCATCAGCACAGGAAACATCTGTATTCGCGATATCATCATTCTAAAATGCTCAATTACCTCTTCGCCAAGCATATCATCTTCAGCATATAATTCACTTTTTCGCTCGAAAATCCTAGTTTGAATATGTTCCATATAGTCTATGTTTTATTGATAGAACAAATAAGCTGATAAAAGTCATCTTTTTCAAATTTAGCTGCCTGATACCGTGATAATGGCCCCCTTATATCAGAAGGTTTTATATCAATCATTAACGCTGCGACTTTTGAGTCAAGTGTTTTTGCAATAGCACCTGCCTCAAAATTAATCCACGGAGCACTGATATTCTCGGCAGCTAAACAAATGATACCATATTTGCACTCCGATAGCTGCGTTGAAATAGTCCTATCCCAATGATCTCCTTTTTCGATATCTTCTGGCGAAAAAAAGACTTCAGCAGACTGTATGATGCATGGAATCCATTTTTTTAATATTTCTGCAATTTTTCGGCTCAAATCTCCTGACCAGCTCACAAAAATTTTCATCTGACTGTTCTTTCCTTTTCTTAACTACAAGTTAAATAAGCATCCTATGATCCAATAAACCACAACCGGATTATTGGTATAATTATATTATAAATAAATTCCCACAAATTGACAACTTCTTTCAAAACATTACACCGAAAAGAACTGCCAGACTATAACGCGCGCCTGGAAAATGATGCCGGACGGACACATAAAATTAATTCTGTACCAGCCGGGCAGCAATTTCCCCCTGGTCCCGCACCACACATTCCACATTTTTTACTTTTTTACATAATAAAGTAGGAAAATCCCGCAAAATATGCTAGAATAATTACTGTCATCGTAAAAACACCCAAAAACAGGAGGTAATCAAATGTCAGATTATAATTTTAATAAGGATGAAGAATGCCTGAACGTTTCTGTCCGTTCAGACGGCACAGACGACAGCGGAAATTTCAAATTTGTATGTAAACTCGAGCATTTTGGCCATCAGTCTTACGGACAGTCTTTTGGCATATATTTTTCAACAGATATTTCCATTGTAGAAGTTCCAGGTGATGTAGAGGCCTCTGCAGACGGCAACCACCTGCATCTGAACCGGAAAAACCAGATGAATGACAACGGACTGGTAGAAATCTGGATTAAACTGTCTGCTCCGGTATCTCCGGAAGTAACCGGCATCACAGATATCGCCTGCCAGACCGAAGAAGGCGGAAAGCCAGTCCAGGAAGTCGGCGCTGTGCAGCGGGCTATTTTTTCCAGAAGAAGCACAAGAAGCTATAAGCCGGACATGCTGCCAAAGGAACTCATTGACCGCATAATAAAAGCCGGAACTTATGCTGCTACCGGCATGAACCGCCAGTCGCCGGTTATTCTTGCAGTCACTAACAAAGATGTCCGTGACAGACTGTCTGCAATGAATGCAAAAATTATGGATAAACCAGACGATGACCCGTTTTACGGAGCTCCTGTAGTACTCATTGTACTGGCAGATAAAAATATGCCGACTTATCTGTATGACGGCACTCTTGTAATGGGCAATATGATGCTTGCTGCAGAAGAATTAGGCGTTGCCAGCTGCTGGGTTCACCGTGCAAAAGAAGAATTCGAATCCGCTGAAGGCAGGGAAATTTTAAAATCTGCCGGGATTGAAGGCGATTATGAAGGCATCGGCCATCTGGTACTTGGTTATTCCGATGAAGAGCCAAAAGCTGCAGAACCGCGCAAAGACAATTATACTTACTATATCGAGTAATCTCAGACCCATAAAAATAACCTGGCCGGATAACAGCCAGGTTATTTTTTATCTGATTCAGGTACTTTTACACGCTCTAGGATGCCTCCACATCCACAATATGATACCCGAGTTTTATCTCCTTCGTATCTGTCTTTCCTTTGTTAAGCCTCTCCAGCAGCATTTCCACTGCAATTTCTCCGCTTTGTTCATACGAATAGTGCACCGTAATCAGCGGCGGTGCCGTTACTTTGGCCATATCAGAGTCCCCCTGTCCGGCCACAATTACCTGTCCTGGCACTTCTATCCTGTGCTCGCCCAGATACTGCATGACGCCTGCCGCCATCGTATCTGTCGCGCAGATAATCCCGTTCAGACTGTGACATATCTCAAACAATTCTCCTGCCTTTTCATATCCGGATGCAATACTAAAACCAGCCGTCACAGAATTTGCCACTAGTTCTTCATGTCCCATATCCCGCACCGCATCACAAAATCCGCGGTAACGTTCTGCCCCTACAGCTTCATCCTGCAGTATCGCACCGATATAGCCAAGGTGTGTCCTGCCTTTTTCCAGCATCAGTTTTGTCAGGTCATACGCAGCATGATAATCGTCGTGAAATACACAGCTGTACCCCGATAAACGCTGGCCGACAATTACAACAGGCACACGCAGGTTCTTTAAAATACGTTTATGCTCAGACGTAAATACTGTTGCAACTAAAATTACCCCGTCCACCTGCTTATCGTCAAATGCCGTCAGATATTCGGACTCCTTTTTCGGGTCATTCTGTGTCACTGCCAAAAGTGTCTGATACTGGCTGCCGTTTAATATAGACAGGATGCCTTCCACAATTCTTCCAATAGATGCTGACGCTACTTTCGGCACAATCACTCCAATCATTTTTGTCTTTTTTGTGCGCAGTGTCTGCGCCTGTACAGAAGGCCTGTATCCTGTTTCCTCCACAATTTTGCGGATAGCCTCCTTTTTTTCATCTGAGATATGTCCGTTATTAAAATAACGCGAAACAGCTGCACTGGATACACCCGCCAGCTTTGCAATTTCTGCTATATTCATCTGCATCGCTCCTTGTTACTGTAGAAATCCTTTTCATATTATAACATATGCGTACAGTTTTTTCCAGAATTGTTTCAAATTTATTAATACAGTTGACATTTTGTGTAACAGTTCGTGCAAGGCTGTGCATTTACTGCGCCGGCCGTATAAAATGCAGCGGATGCAGACATCCAGCCCATCACAAAACAATTTTCTAATGGCCGGATACATAATGAATTATAGATTTTTATGCAGCTGCAAAAGCACCTGAGCTAAATCTTCCACATTGATCTGTCCCGGTGCAGATGTTTTTTTAGCAGCTCCAAAAGTTACCGCAGAGCCAAATACTTCCCCACAGACACGGCTGATTACGCCTGTCCCTCCCATAGACATAGTAATCAGCGGGCGGTCTGCATGCTTTCTATACATTTCTTCTGTGGCCGCAAGAAGCGTCAGCACATCTTTTCTGCTTTGCGGCATAACGGCAATCTTTAAAATATCTGCACCCAGCTCCTGCATTTTGCAAAGCCTCTTTATCATCTCATCCTTATCCGGTGTTTTGTTAAAGTCATGATTCGATGCTACTGCCTTCACACCGCATGCATGAGCGGCCTGCACAATTTCTTTTACAGCATCATCCCCCGTAAATAATTCCACATCTACCAGGTCCGCATACCTACACCGTGCCGCCTCTTTATTTAAATCCGCATATGCCTGCAGATCTATTTCCTTCTCTCCGCCTTCCTTCGCTGTACGGAAAGTAAACAGAACCGGCAGATCCTTCAAAACAGCCCGCAGGTCTTTTAACACACCCACAGCCTTCCCGGTATCAGTTACATGCTCATACCAGTCTGCACGCCATTCCACCAGATCTGCCTGGGCAAGAGAACGGACAGTCTCTGCTTCATTTATGATTTCTTCTTTCGTAACACCCGTAACCGGCACACAGATTTTGGGAATACCTTCGCCGATTTTGATGTTTCTGACTGTTACCGGATTCATTTAAAAGCCCCCATTTTTAAAAATCTCCAAACCAGTTCCTCACACACGGCTGCCTCATCTTTTCCGTCTGTTTCAATCACAATGTCTGCTGCCGCTTCGTATTTTTCCCTGCGCTTTTCCATAAGTTCTGCAATAAACGGCACATTTTTATTATTTTCAATCAGCGGACGGTCATGGCTGTCTTTTACCCGTTCATAAATCGTTTCCGGCTTTGCAGTTAAAAGCACCACCCGTCCGTTTTTCTTCATCTCTGCCACATTTTCTTCGCGCATCGGCGTGCCGCCTCCGCAGGAAATCACGATACCGCTTTTAGACTGCATTTCGATCAGAAGGTTTGTTTCCAGGTTTCTGAAATATTCCTCTCCATGCACCTTGAAAATATCCGATATGCTCATGCCCTCCCGTTCAGCAATGATACGGTCCATTTCCACGATTTCCATTGCAAACATTCTGCCCAGATAATCAGAGATCGTCGACTTTCCGCTTCCCATAAATCCAATCAGTACAATATTGCAGTCAAACAGACAGCGTGCCTGGATTTTTCTGCCGTTATATGTAATGCGCTGAAAAACATCGGTCACTTCCTCTGTGTTCTTTCTGCTTTCTGACTGCTCTTTCAGTTTCTGCATCTGACGCATTTCCTTCTCAGGCTGTAAAATCTGCACATGATTATCTTTTTTATACTGTATAATGTCTTCCGTGATCTGGTTTCTTTTGAACAGACATTCTAAAATCTGTTCGTCACATACAGCCAGCCTGAGCTGCAGTTCATCCAAATAATTCATCATTTCATGCTGCTCCTTTGCATTCTCTTTTGCGCTTTAACGCGATAGATTTATTATAACAATTCAATAAAAGAAATGCAAGGCTTGGGAAATTCATTCCGCTGTGAAAATCCTATCCGTTACTATTCACAGCCTGGGAGCCGCTTATAGCCGCGGTTCGGGAAAAGCGGATTCAGACTTCAGGCAGAAAAAGCTGCCACACTCAGCAAAATAAATACGTGGTATAGCATAGGAATTTTAAATCAGCTATATCCTGTATCCATTTTCTCAATGTAACAGCTCCATGTTTTACTATTTTATGATAATGCTTCCGTTCAGATTTTCATACAGACGGCTTCTGAACTTATAACCTCAGACTACAGTGTCTTTCCTGCCACCGTATCTGCAATATTGACACAGCTGTTGCTGATACGGTCTAACGTATTAAGCATTTTTTGAAACGGCTTGGTAAGTTTTGCACTGCACTTTCCTTTTGATACACGGTCCAGATGCGCCTTTCGCATACTGAAACTTAATTCCAGCACCTTTTCCTTTTTCTTTCTGATTTTCTTCTCCCGGTCAGTCTCTCCGCTTATAATGGCATGAAAGGCTTCCTGATACATTTCCTCAATGACCTCAAAACTTTTTTCCAGATCTTTCATAGCCTCTTTGGAATATTTATATTTCTTTTCCAGTTTTTCTTTTAAATAATCCGTCATCTCAGCACATAACAGCGCAATTCTGTCAAAGTCACTCAAAAGATACATTATCCCGGCTGCTTCATTTGCCTGCTCCTCACTCATAATACCGGCAGAAAACAGCTCCGTCAGATATTCGCTGATGTGTTCATTGAGTTTTCGGATATTTGCTGCTTTTTTCAGTATATCATTCAAAAGCACCTCATCATCCGCCCGGACAGTCTGTGCAATGTCTGCGAGCAGTTCATTCGTCATTTCCCCGCAGCGGACTGTTTCTTTTTCAACCAGACGCAGCGCTGCCGCCGGCTGTGCTGTCAGTTTGCTGTCCAAATAAACCGGAGCCGATAAAGGCTGCTGCACCCTGGCGCTCTCCCTGACGATTGTGGTAACAATTTTTACCATATACGGAAGCAGCGGCGTCCATATAATTGTCATAACCAGATTGAACATCGTATGCGCATTTGCAATCTGTCTGGAAATCACTTCCACTTCCGGCCCGGCAGGTGAAATCCACTGGATTACAGCCGCAAAAGGACGGATAAACCAGATAAACAAAAGGCATCCGGAAAGATTGAAAATACAGTGCGCCAAAGCGGTACGTTTCGCATCCTTTGCCTGGCCGATGCTTGCTAAAAGAGCTGTAATCGTCGTACCGATATTATCTCCTAACAGAAACGGTATTGCACCAGCCAGGCCTAAAATACTGGTCACTCCATCCGGACCAGGCTGAGAAGCAAAATTCTGCAGAACCGCAATCGTTGCAGAACTGCTCTGAACCACCAGCGTCATCAGCGTTCCCGCCAGTACACCAAGGACTGGAATATGCGACACCTGGTCAATCATATTTAGGAAAAAGGGACTGGAAGCCAGCGGCTTCATAACGGATCCCATTGTTTCAATGCCTAAAAACAAAAGACCGAATGCAAAAACTGTCTGTCCGATATTTTTAGCCTTCTCCGATTTTGCAAGATATGAAACTGCAAAACCGGCAAAAATAAACAGGTAAATATAATCGCTGATCTTAAACGCAATAATCTGAGCCGTCATCGTAGTTCCGATGTTCGCACCCAGTATAATGGAAACCGACTGCGGCAGATTCATAAGCCCGGCGCTTACAAACCCAATCGCCATAACGGTTGTAGCACTGCTGCTCTGCAGTACAGCTGTCGTCAGCGCCCCCGCAAGCACACCCATAACTGGATTTTTGGTAAGCAGCGCAAGTATGCTTTTCATTTTTTCACCTGCTGCTTTCTGAAGGCACTCACTCATCATGTTCATGCCAAAGATAAATACTGCCAGACCTCCGAGCAGGCCAAACAGAATCTGCAAGGTATCTTTCATAATAGCTCCCATTCCTTTCGCTTCGTTCACTCATATGTGCTTTGCACTGCTGCATAATACAGCAGGATAACTGTATTTTATTATATCCAGGTAAAATCCAAGTTATCCAGATGTAAAATCTGTGTAAAATGATGAATTCGCCTGGTAACAGCGGGGCGGAGAAACTATAGGATTCCCGGACGCCGGGGCGGAGAAACTATTGGCTATCCGAACGCTGTGGCAGAGAAACTATTGGCTATCCGAACGCTGGGAAGAGACATTTTTTCCTTTTTCTGTTCCGCCTCCGAACAG
>CAJTVR010000040.1 GCA_910580075.1 uncultured Eubacterium sp.
CCTTGCTTCTTTCAAAATATCAAGGTGTTTTGATATGGCAGGCTTTGAAATCGTAAAGTTTTCAGAAATTTCCTTCGCCGTCATATCACCATTTGCGAGCAGCTTTAAAATCTGTCGTCTGGTATCATCAGACAGAGCTTTGAATACAGCAGTCATATAAACAAATCTCCTTTCCGCATAATACTGTATTCATTTTTTCCTATGTGTAGATTCAGCCAGTAACACCACAGGGATCATTTTCTTCTTACTCATAGCTTCTTCCTCCTTTTGACTGATTGACATATTTTAAAAGATTATTCCTGATGAGACGCAATTCCTTTAAGACTTAAACAGCTTCTGCATCCAGTCCCCCCTTCACAGCTTTTAACCTTTTAGTTAATTGGTTGTTTCTAATATAGCACTGAGTCTGAGAAATGTCAATATAAAAAGCATCTTTTTCCAGTATCCAGATACCTGACTGCAGCACAAATCCAGTATCCAGATGCCAGACATACACATTAGCTCATCCGATACCAGCCAGGCGGAGAAACTTTTTCCTTTTTCTGTGACTCTGGAGAACTGTTAGAAATGCTTAATTTTCTGCCCCATTTCCAGGATTTGGGGCTCACCGTCTGCCGCCATACTTAACATAGATGCCCCAAAAGATGTCTGCCAGTGCCACCGCATAAAGCATGAAATAACGCCAGGGCATCAGGCACCGTTCCGTCCGCTGCCATTACCCCGAAGCAGAAAATTTAGAATTTCTTACTGTTCGCAGGCGGAACAGAAAAAGGAAAAAGTTTCTCCGCCTGGCGTCGGTTTGCCTATAAAATTCCCCTCCCCCGGCATACTTTCCAGGCATTGCACATCCCCTCTGATTCTGCTATAATTTAATTTAAATTAATAATTCAGCCGCTCACCCCGGCTAATTTAAAAAGAAAAGGAGTAACCGAATGAACGATATTTTAACAGCCATCAACGATGCCATGTACACCTACGTCCTGCTCATTCTTCTTACCGGAGCCGGCATCTATTTTACAGTCCGTACCAGAGGCGTACAGCTGCGCCTTTTAAAAGACGGCATCCGCTCTATGCTTGACAAAGCGCCGGAAGACGGAAACGGCGGGAAAAAGGTTTCCTCATTTCAGGCGCTGATGATTTCTACCGCTTCCCGGGTAGGCACTGGAAATATTGCAGGAATTGCAACAGCTATTGCTGCCGGAGGGCCGGGTGCTGTATTCTGGATGTGGCTGATGGCCTTAATCGGAGGCGCATCTGCATTTGTTGAAAGCACACTGGCACAGATTTATAAAATCAAAGACGCAGGACAGTTCCGTGGCGGGCCGTCTTATTATATGCAGAAAGCCCTTGGCAGCCGCCCGCTTGGAATACTTTTTTCCATTTCCCTGATTGTATGCTTTGCTTATGGATTTAACGGGCTGCAGTCGTTTAACATGTCCTCTTCGCTGCAGTACTATATCAAAAATTACAGTTCCACAAGTTATCCCCTCATTCTTGGAATCGTACTGGCTGGTGCTACAGCTGCTGTAATCTGGGGCGGCGTTCACCGGATTGGATTCATTACATCCGTGATTGTACCTGTCATGGCTGTCATGTACATATTAATCGGAATCATTACAATGGTTACACATGCAGCCGAGCTTCCTCAGGTATTTGCATCCATTATTAAAAATGCTTTTGATTTTAAAGCAATGGCCGGAGGCATGGCTGGAAGCGCGGTTGTCATCGGTATTAAAAGGGGGCTGTTTTCAAATGAAGCCGGCATGGGAAGTGCACCGAATGCTTCTGCTTCCGCAGAGGTAAGCCATCCGGTCAAACAGGGGCTTGTACAGGTAATCTCAGTATTTATCGACACGCTCTTAATCTGTTCAAGTACTGCTATGATGCTTCTTGTATCCGGTATTACGGGAGAAAGCGGCGTTATGGACGGTATTCCGTATGTACAGGCTGCAATCAGCGCAAATATAGGCCAATGGGGCATTCATTTTATTACATTTTCTATTTTTGCCTTTGCCTTCAGCAGCCTTGTGGGCAACTACTATTATGCGGAATCCAATATTCTGTTTATCAAAGACAGCAGGGTTCTTTTAAATATCTTTCGCGTCACCTGCATTATCGCCGTCTTTCTCGGTGCACAGGCAGATTTTTCACTGATGTGGAATATTGCTGATATTACTATGGGAATTATGGCCATTATAAATATTATCTCCATCTTTCTGCTGGGAGGCACTGCTGTAAAAGCACTGAAACATTATGAGCAGCAGGTAAAACGAGGCGGTGAGATTACGTTCCGGGGTGAGGATATCGGAATTAAAGATACTGTCTGGAAATAATAAATTCCGGCTAAATAAAGGGACTGCCACACCAGGCAAAACAGATACAGGATATAGTTTAAATACAATTGAAACTATATCCTGTATCATTTTGCTTAATGCGGCAGCCCCTTTGGCCTGCCCGGCTTTTTACACCATTACAAAATGGTATTTAATCGGCTGGTAATCCCCGACTCCGACCGGAAGCGGAATCCCGGCGTTCATCAGGGCAGCTCCGGTATAAACAGCTCCGGTTTCTGTATCCTTATAATGTGCTTTCACCTCAAGCCCTTCCGGGTAAACCAGATGAATGTGCGGGTTCGGCTCGTTACGGAGCTGGACACCGTTTACAATGGTCTCCTTTTTATCTTTCGATACAAACTGCCAGATGACATAATCATGATTCCGGAACGGATCAGAAAGCCTGAAATAATCTCCGGTCTGAATCAGATGCTCCATCTTTTTGTACTCCTGAATCTGCTTTCTGGCCGCTTCCTTATCTTCCGGTGTCAGATGCTCTAAATCCAGTTCATATCCAAACGTTCCGGCACTTGCTACAACTGCTCTTGTTGCAAGCGGAGCCGTCCGTCCGGTCTGATGATTCGGGCAGACACTGACATGTGCTCCCATAGCACTGACCGGATAGCCGAAGGATGTACCGTACTGGATTTTCAGTCGGTCTATGGCATCGGTATTGTCACTGCACCAGATCTGCGGTGAATAATACAGCATGCCTGCATCAAACCTTCCGCCTCCGCCACAGCAGTTTTCAAACAGCAGATCCGGATACCTTTCAATCAGCCTTTCCATCATTTCATAAACACCCAGTGTATAGCGGTGGAATACTTCGCCCTGCCGTTCAGCCGGAAGTGCGGAAGAATAAACGTTCGCCACGCTGCGGTTCATATCCCATTTCACATAATCCGCCTGGCAGCTGTCCAGTACGCGGAAAATCTGTTCCATGACATAATCCCTGACCTCTTTGCGCGTAATATCCAGATTCAGCTGATGACGGCTTCTTGTCATGCTCCGCTGCGGAATACGCAGAATCCAGTCTGGGTGGTTACGGTACAAATCACTGTCCTCAGACACCATTTCCGGTTCAATCCAGATACCGAATTTCATATCAAGATCCTTGATACGTTTTACTAACTGAGGCAGGCCGCCTTTAATCTTGTCCTCATTTACTACCCAGTCGCCCAGGCCGGAATAATCTGTATTGCGCTTGCCAAACCAGCCGTCATCCAGTACAAACATATCCAGGCCGATTTCTTTGGCTGCTTTTGCAATATTATACAGTTTTTCTTCATTAAAATCAAAATACGTCGCTTCCCAGTTGTTGACAAGGATCGGCCTTGGTGCTGTGACATATTTGCTGCGGATCAGGTTGGAACGGTATGCATCATGGTAAATGCGT
The DNA here is from genome assembly GCA_910580075.1 of uncultured Eubacterium sp. Taxonomy (GTDB): domain Bacteria; phylum Bacillota; class Clostridia; order Lachnospirales; family Lachnospiraceae; genus Eubacterium_J. The sequence goes on from CAJTVR010000040.1 coordinate 3,730, forward strand.
GAAAGACGCCCGATTCCTTTTCTGGAATAAGCCATAATCACTTCCGGCGTTTCAAATACATCTCCTGTCTTCAGACGGTATGAAAAATGATAAGGATGAATACCCATAACAAGCCTTGTCTGCTCCATCTGGTCTACTTCGATCTCGCAGCGGAAATTGCCGCTGTAGGCAAGTGCAAATCCATAACAGTCACCATGCTTTTCGCTGGTCATCCGGTCACACAGGATGACAAAAGGATTATGCTGGTGACTGGACATGCCGCGCTTGCTCTCAATCGACTGCACACCATGGCATAAAGGCATACGCTCCGTCAGACGCTCCATGGAATGTCTGCCATAAAAATGAATCAGATCCATATGCTTGCTCGGATAATCCATCTCCATAGACATGGCGCGCTGTATCGTAACCATCTTATCGCCTTTATTTTCCATCCGCACAGCTCTTGTAATGACGTCCAGGTCATAAAATACACCGTAAAGCAGATAGACTTTCAGGTTTGTAATCCTGTCATACAGCGTGATTTCCAGGGTTTCTGCTTCTTTTTCATTTCCAAACATACTCGGAAGCCCGGACAGAGAATATTTGCCAGGAATCATGCGGTGCGATTCATACCGCAGATGCGTAGCGTCACTCCCGTCTTCATGCACTACTTCAATACCGTTAATCCGGTAGTCTCCGTTTCCATAACCGGAATATTCCTGAGGCAGCACATCTAAAGAAAATGTGCGGTCATCGCCGGCTTCATAAGGATTACCGGAAAACCCCCGGTCCAGATTAATAATGCGGTGCGACGCATCACTGTCTCCGATGTCCGCCCCATAATATAAATGCACAAGCGTATCATACTCCCTTACCTGCATCTGGTAAACGCTGTTTTTTGTCTGAAGTTTAAAAACTTTTGTCTTTTCGTCATATGTAATATAGTTCATATTTCGTCGCCCCCTCACATAGTTATTCTTTTATTATACAGCCAAATTCATCCACTTTCGGAAGATAAGGCTCGTATTCTCTTAACAGCAGAATGTCTGTCACCAGGCATACGAGCGAAAAACCGCAGGTCACCCAGATAAACGCATAAAGCGGAAGCATCTGAAAGTCCATAAACGTCAGCACCATTGGAAAAATGCTGAAAAATAAAATGACAATCAGATACAGCGGTTTGCGGAATGCAAAAAAGATACTGTCCTTTAACAGCTCTTTGAGTCCTGCCTTAAAAGCTGCCATTGTCGGAAACATATACAATCCAGCGATCAGCGCACTGCCGGCAATTGCCGCCAGCCCGATACGGAACATTTCAAAAATCCCTCCAAACTGCCCGCACCAGAACCATTCCAGCCTGACTAAAACTGCCAGGGCTAATAGTACAAGCCATGTAATCATTCCCTGTTTCAGGTTCGTCTTAAACCCTTCCCAGAAAGTCAGAAACGGACTGATATCCCCGTCTCCGCGGAGCATTTTCATAATCGTATAATGCAGCGCCGCAAAACCAGGTCCGATCGTGATTACGGGAATTGTGCAAAGAACAAACAAAATATTCGATACCACAATCACCCAGACTCTTGTCATAATCCTTCCAAATGTACTGTCATTTGATAAAAAACTACCCAGCAGATTACTCATATGATTCCTCCCAGTTTAGTACATACTCTATAAACAGTTCCGCCTGGTCTAAATGCGGCGCTAATGCTGATATCCCAAGGGCACAGCTGTCCTCATACAGATGAAACTCATCCACCAGACAGGTATCGCTTAAGTCAATACCGACCGGAACCGGCCCGCTGCTGTATTCCGTATCATTCGGCACTGCGTAAACAAGCCTGTCCGCATATTTTTCTGCCAGATGTCCGGCTATGTCTGTGTTAGACAAATCCATCAGACGTCCTTTTTCCCCAAGCGCTGCCAGGTCCTCTGTTTCCATTGTCACGATATCCAGTGTTTTAGAATCTGCATACGCTACAAATGCATTATAGTATTCGTTATAACTGTTTTTTGAAGGATCGAAATAGCACACGTTATTAAATACCACATTTTTTTCCTTCACATCAAGTCCTGCATATTCTACAAATCCATCCCAGAGCTTTGAATGCTCTCCTACATCTGCATATGTATTAGCAAATACTGCATAAAACCAGTTATCCCGCGGCGTAACCAGAAAATGGATAAGCAGATAGACAGCTGCAGCCACTGCACATACAATGCCGGTAATCCACAATTTGTAGTACTGCCAGATATATTCCAGTTTTCCGCGAACATCAAGGACTGATATTTTCTCTTTTTCCTTCTCGAAATATAATTTCAGAGCACCCATTTTTCCTGCCGCCTCTATTCCATAAATGGCCGGATGCCAATACAGCACCCGGCCTTATTGCCGTAAGTTTACCTGTTACGGTTTCATTGTCACAAACAGTTCAGCTGGCTGAGCTGTTTCATTTCCTATTTTACAGCTTTCCGCCGGAAGTTGCAATACCTTCTACGAACTGTTTCTGGAAAATGATATAAATAATAATCATTGGTACAACTGCAAGCACTGCTGCTGCCATCATAGAAGGATAATCGCTCGTAAACTGGCCCTGCATTTTTGCAAGAGCTGCAGACAGTGTTGTTGTCTCTGCTTTTGTACATACAATCATCGGCCACATCAGATCTTTAAATGCAAATACTGCTGTAAAGATACCAAGTGAAACCATAGAAGAACGTGTCAGAGGCATCATAATTTTTAAAAACCGCTGTCCGATGTTACATCCATCCAGACCGGCTGCTTCCTCTAAGTCTTTCGGAAGGCCTTCATAGCCGGTTTTTAATAAGTAAGTACCAAATGCTGTTACAAGACCTGGAAATACAAGGCCGAATGTTGTATTCATCATTCCCATTTTAGAAATCATCAGATACTGCGGAATGATAAAAATCTGTCCAGGAACCATCATCTGTACAAGCACCAGCGAAAACATGATTTTCTTTCCCGGGAAATTCAGCCGCCCGAATGCATACCCTGCCATCGTTGCTGTCAGGCAGGCACATACAACACGGAAGAAAATCATCAGCAGTGTATTTTTGTACAAAATAACGAAGTTATAGTTTTTCCATACCGTTCCGAAGTTTTCCCAGTGCCATCCGCTCTGTGGCAGTATATAAAACGGATTCACCGAAATTGCCTCCTGGTTTGTCTTTAAGGCAGTGAGAATCATCCAAGCAAACGGTACAATCATGATGATTGAAAAAATAATCAGAATTGCATGAATGAGGACGGATGTCATCCTCTGTTTTGCTTCATAGCTGTCCATATTCTTCTCCTCCCTTAATTATGATATACAAGTTTCTTTTCAAGCTTCTGTAAAATTACAGTCAGAACTAAAATAAATACAAGCAGGATTACGACAATTGCTGCGCCCACACCTTTATTTCCGTTTGTAAATGAGTACTGATAGAACACATATACAATCGACTGTGTTTTATTCAGAGCCTGGTTTGTTTTATCCATAACCATGAACATTAAGTCAAATATCGTTAACGCACCGATAATACGTGTCTGTACAATAAAGAATGTCGTCGGTGAAAGAAGAGGCATTGTAATACTGAAAAACTGGCGGACGCCGCTTGCACCGTCAATTCTTGCAGCTTCATAGTAATCGCCTGGTATTTCCTGAAGCCCCCCAAGAAACAGTACCATGTTATAACCGATAATTGACCATACACCAATGACAGCGATGCAGATCCATGCAATATTAGCATCAGAAATCCATGCTACATTTGTATGGAAAATGTTATTTAAAAGACCAAACTGCTGGTTATACAGCCATTTCCATACCATAGCTACTGCTGCCGGCGCACAGACCATAGGCAGGAAGAAAATCGTACGGTAAACGGAACGGCCTTTCATCTTTCTGTTTAAGAATACTGCCAGCACAATTGAGATTGCCACTGAAAACGGCACTTCGATAATGGCATATTTAATTGTGTTCCACAGCGACTGCCATAATTCTGCCTTTCCAGAACCAAACAGCAGATCCTGATAATTCTTAAGGCCGATAAATACATTTCCAAGACCGAAATCACCAGTTTTAAAGAATGACTGGTAAATGGTGTCAAAAATAGGATAAAAATTCAAAACCAGCAGTCCTAACATCGTAGGTATAATAAATGCCCATCCCCAGGCTGCCTCTCTTTTCTGGGCCAATGTCATCTGTTTCATTGTCCCCCTCCTTATCTGATTTATGAAGGTTTTCAGTTACTGTTTACCCCTGTACAGACAGCGCTGTACAGGGTTTAAAGACAATGCCCGCCTCGCTTTTACAGTATTACGCGTTTATTCATTAGCGATAGCATCATCAATAATCTTCTGTGCATTGTCACAGGCTGTAGCCATAAGAGCTTCATCTTCCGGATTCTGCCATGGCTCTAAGAAACCGCCTGCCTGCTGAAGAGCATCTTCCCATACAGTTGTGTTACGTGTATAAGGACGGAAGAATAGTGTACCTTCTTCTTCGATCTTTGTAAATGCAGAAAGGTCTGTTCCTTCAAAAGCATTTACAAATGCATCCGATGCACCAACATAACCATCCATTGTTACGCCCAGTTCTGACTGTTTTTTCTGTCCTTCTTCAGAGCAGAAATAAGAAATCAGATCATATGCTGCATCCGGGTTAGAGCAGTTTGCAGATGCTGCCCAGCCAAGGCCGTTATATGCAGAACATCTTTCGCCTTCGTCACACTGTCCGTTTCCGTTTACATCTGCATATGGAAGCAGAGCCCATTTATAATCTGCAGCATTTTCTGCTGTATAATATGTATTTACCATCCAGGAACCCTGTGTAATCATGCCGACCAGGTTAGAAGTAAATAAGGAGTCTGTACCGGATTCAGCAACTGCACTCTGCGGAACAGCTGTTGTAAGAATCTTGCGCACCATTTCCATGCCTTCTTTGCCCTTATCTGAACCGATTGTTGTACCCTTGTGGTCTTCTGTGATAATCTCAGCGCCGTAATCCTGAACGATATTATACCAGCCGTCCTGATTGTTCGATACATTCACAGCGTATCCATAAACACCGTCTGCTTTTCCGGCTTCCGTAATCTTTTTCGATGCTTCATATACATCTTCCCATGTCCAGTCGTCAGTCGGTGTATCTACATTGTATTTCTTAAAAATTGCTTCGTTATAAAGAAGTGCGATTGTATCATGGTCTTTCGGGAGTGCATACTGTGAACCGTTCGAACTATACAGATTTACAATTCCTTCATAATAGTTAGCCAGATCAATCTTGTCGTCTTTTGCAATATATTCATCCAGATTCAAAAGAAGGTTATTTTCCATATACATCTGTGCTGTATTGGAATGCATCCAGAACACATCCGGCATTTCGCCGCCCTGTGCGCCAGAGCTTAACAGTGTCCAGTAGCTGTCCCAGGTTACCACATTGATGTTTACCTTTATGCCGGACTTTTCAGACCATTCGTCTGCAATTGCCTGTAAACCTTCCAGCTGGTAGTTATCCCAGATATTGACCTGGAGTTCACCGCCCGAACTGCCAGATCCTGAACCGGAATCCCCTGAGTTTTCGCTGCCGGAATCTGCATTGCCACCGCCGCCATTGCCGCTGTCACCGCTGCCGCATGCTGTCAGTGTGCCTGCTGTCATCACTGCTGCTAAGCCGAGTGCAAGTAACCTTTTTTTGTTCTTCATACTTATTTCCTCCTTTTTTTATGAAATTATTATTTTTTCATCGATATTATTGTACTTTTTTATGAAATTTTCATAAATGGAATAATCTAATATTTTTATGGCAATTTCACTATAGAAAAATGAAATATTATATGGTATAATCAAAAATATCCTGTCATACATGCTTAATCCGGCAGAAGATAGTAAATTTTTCGTTAAAACAGAAAAATTTACGGTATTTTTTAATACAGTTCATACAAATCAATAAAACAAGTAATCTGATTTTTATTGGCGGTATTTTACTTGATCAAATTTTAGTTCCTTTTTTATTTTTGATGTTTTAAACTAATTATAAAGGAGAGATTGCTATGCGTAATGTAAAGTATACAGATAGTGTTTCTTTCCGCTGTCTGGAACATTTAAAGGAAACATCTTTGGATATTAATTTGATTCATGCAGGAAGGGAGCACTGCGAACCTTCCCATATCTGTACCGGAGAACGTGATGAATACATAATACATTTTGTCATTTCAGGAAAAGGCTTTTATTCCCTGGAAAACGGAAACATGTATACCCTCTCTGGCGGGCAGATGTTCTTAATACAGCCTGGCGAACCAATTACCTATGGTTCCGATGCCATAGACCCGTGGCACTATGCCTGGATTGGCTTTAGCGGAATCCGCGCGGACTCCATTTTAAAAAAATGCGGCTTTACAAATAAAAAACCGGTTCTATCCTCGCCTGTCGAACCAGAAGCTGTTATGGAATGTATTGATAATATTTTAGAATGCAAGTCCCTTACTTATGTACATGAACTCCGGAGAGAAGCATGGATGCTGATGCTGTTTTCCAGGCTTGTTGACAGCAATGACAAATTAAACAACAAGCATCTGCCTGAAAGCAACAGCTACAGCGCAAAAGTATATGTAGAACTGGCCATTGAACATATCAAATGCTTTTACTCGGACGGGATTAACGTATCCGATATTGCAGAACATATCGGTATCAGCAGAGCTTATTTAAATTATGCTTTTCAAAAAGAGCTCGGCATGTCGATCCAGAAATTCCTTATGGATTTCCGCATGCATAAGGCAGCAAGCCTTCTGGTCAGTTCTGCGGATTCCGTAAAAGAAATATCAATGTCAGTCGGATACGAAGACCAGCTGACTTTTTCGAAAGCCTTTAAAAAGAAATTTGGAATGAGTCCGAAAAATTACCGCCTGCATAACACAGTGCAGGTACATTATTTTGAAAAACAGCTGACTGACCATATCGAAGACTTTGTACCGAATACGCATCCGTTTCAGGAACAGCCAAATGCTGACAGCATCCGTCCGTAGGCTGATGCAGGTCCTTTTTCACAGTCTCTGACACGCAGACCGGTATCCTGCAGCAGGCTGGCGGGGCATGATAACTACAGCACAGCTAAGCTTTAGGGTATCTGGCCTTATGGCAGCAGAGCTGTCGTACTAAGCAAATAATGCGACAGCCCCTTCTGCCCGCAGGCATAAATCTCTGCATGCCGTAACCGTTCTGACAGGATGACCGGTTGCGGCACTGTCACGCTTCCTGCCTGCATTTAAGCAGCCGTAATGATGCATCATTTCTCCCGGTTATCAAAATTCAAGAAAGGAGCTGCCTTCTAATGGAAGATTCTTATGTACTGCATCTGCCGGACCACAGATTCCACGACCTGTACCTGTGCCTGTGCGGCTATTCGATCTGTGAGCCGCTGCACAGTTTTGGTCCTGCAGTACGCCCGAATTACGTTCTTCATTATATTATGGAAGGAAAAGGACGCTACTACGTAGGCGATACCCAGTACGACCTCAAAGCCGGACAGGGATTTCTGATTGAGCCGGACACCCAGACCTTTTACCAGGCTGACGAAAAAGAACCATGGACCTATTTATGGATCGGCTTCAACGGCAGCAGCGCAAAAGAATTCCTCCGGGATATCGGACTAAACAGCAGCCAGCTGACCTACCGCTGCCGTCATGCTGACGAACTCAAGCAGACGGTTATCCATATGTTAAAGCACAATACTTCCAGCACGACAGACCAGTTTCTGCTGGAAAGCCTTTTGTATTCTTTTTTTTCCATACTGGCAAGGGATATGGAAATCGTTGCCCCTTCCAAATCCGGCGGCGATAATCTTTATATCCGCCGTGCAGTTGAATACATCCATAACAACTATTCCAATGCGATCCATGTATCCGACATTGCTGCCTATGTCTGCATCGACCGCAGCTATTTGTATACGCTGTTTCGCAAAAGCCTCGGCATATCCCCTCAGGATTACCTGGCCAATTACCGCATCAGCTGCGCCGGGGAACTTTTGACCATTACCAGCCTTCCTGTCAGCGGCGTTGCTCTCTCCTGCGGCTATCAGGACCCGCTTGTGTTTTCCAAAGCATTCAAACAGCGGATGGGCATGACTCCGTCACAGTACCGCCTTAAGAAGCGGGAGGATGTCATAGAGCACCTGAAAAAACATGAAAGCCGTCTGGAAAGCCTATGACGGCTTCTGCATCCTGATCTGATATATATACATCTGTCTAAACGGTTTTATTCAACATTTTGACTGTTTTCTTTAACAAATTCTACAGACTCTTTTTTTCCTCCTGCCCTATAATAAGCATACCTTATCCATAGGTGCACAGCATTTAAATACAGGATGCCCTGCGGGCACCATCAAATAAGACCCGTTTAGTTTGCGAGTTTAAGGCTTGTTTGAAAACTGCTTTGCGTAAGATATGCTTCATATCATTTTTCAAACATACTCTAAGACCCAGGGTCTGATTTCAGACAGGAGGACATTTTTTATGAGTATTTTATTTCATGACCAGACAAAGACATTTCATTTATTTAATGAGAAAATCAGCTACATTATGACAGTTCTGCCGAATCATCAGATGGGACAGCTTTATTTCGGCAAAAAAATCCGCGACCGGGAAGATTTTTCCCATCTGCTGGAATACTGTTCCCGCCCGATGACTTCCTGTGTCTTTGAAGACGACAGAACTTTTTCTCTAGAACATGTAAAACAGGAATACGGCGTATACGGAACGACTGACTACCGGCGTCCTGCTGTAGAAATTTTAAGTTCTAACGGAAGCCGCCTGTCAGATTTTAAATACCAGGATTATAAAATCACCCCGGGAAAGCCAGCGCTGGCCGGACTTCCTGCTACTTATACAGAAGCAGACAGTGAAGCAGAAACACTGACCCTGATTCTGAAAGATTCTGTAACCGGAATGACACTGCACCTTCTGTATACGATTTTTGCAGATGGCGGCATTATCGCCCGCAGTGCACAGCTTATCAATAACGGCTCTGAAAGCGTGCATGTAACTACCGCTATGAGTCTCTGCCTTGACCTTCCGGACCATAATTATGAGTGGATGCAGTTTTCCGGTGCATGGGCAAGAGAGCGGCATCTAATCACAAGAAAACTGGAACATGGCATTGTGGCTGTGGACAGCCGGCGCGGCAATTCTTCCCATAACCACAATCCATTTGTCATATTAAGACGGCCGGATACCAATGAATTCCAGGGAGAAGCCATTGGCTTCAGCCTTATATACAGCGGAAATTTCCTTGCCCAGGCAGAAACAGATACCCACGATACGACACGTGTGCTTCTCGGCATCCACCCGATGGGATTTGACTGGAAGCTGGCTCCGCAGGAATCGTTCCAGACACCTGAAGCCGTTATGGTATATACTGACAGCGGATTAAACAGCTTAAGCCAGACTTTCCACAGACTTTACCAGAAACGTCTGGCAAGAGGTTACTGGCGTGACAGAGAGCGTCCGGTTTTGAATAATAACTGGGAGGCAACTTATTTTAATTTTACCGAAGACCGGCTTGTAGAAATCGCATCCAAAGCAAAAGAATGCGGCGTAGAACTGTTTGTCTTAGACGACGGCTGGTTCGGAGAGCGAAATGACGACCATGCGGGCTTAGGCGACTGGATTGCCAATCCAAAGCGCCTGCCAAACGGAATCACAGGACTTGCCCAGCGCATCGAAGACCTGGGCCTGAAATTCGGCCTCTGGTTTGAGCCGGAAATGACAAACAAAAATTCTGACCTGTACAGAAATCATCCGGACTGGATCCTGGAAACTCCAGGCCGCAGCACTTCCCCAGGCCGCAGCCAGCATGTACTTGACTTTTCCAGAAAAGAAGTCGTGGACTGCATCTATGAAATGATGGCAAAAATCCTGAGCGAGGCAAAAGTATCGTATATTAAATGGGATATGAACCGCAGTATTACAGAATGCTATTCCCACGCCCTTCCGGCTGACCGCCAGGGAGAAGTGTTCCACCGGTATATTTTAGGCGTTTACGACCTGTACGAAAGACTGACCAGCAGATTCCCGCATGTCCTGTTTGAATCCTGCGCAAGCGGCGGCGGACGTTTCGATCCAGGCATGCTTTATTATGCGCCGCAGGCATGGGCAAGCGACAACTCGGATGCGGTATCGCGTCTGAAAATCCAGTACGGCTCTTCCTACTGCTATCCCCTCAGCAGCATCGGAAGCCATGTATCCGTCGTTCCAAACCACCAGGTATACCGCACTACTCCGCTGCATACCCGGGCGAATACAGCATTTTTTGGCGCTTTCGGATACGAACTGGATTTAAATAAACTGACCCCGGAAGAACTCGTTCAGGTGAAGCAGCAGGTCGCATTTATGAAAGAATACCGCAGACTGCTGCAGTTTGGCACATTTTACCGGATTTTAAGCCCGTTTGAAGGAAATGTTACCTGCTGGATGTGTGTAAGCGATGATAAAAAACAGGCTATTGCGGGCTGGTACAGAGTATTAAATGGGGCCAATCTGCCGTTTTCCCGTATCCGTCTGCAAGGGTTAAATCCAGACTTTTGTTATAAAGAACAAGCCTCAGGCGCTTCTTATTACGGCGACGAACTGATGAATCTCGGACTGATCACAACTGACGGAATGTCTGGGCAGCCAGAAGATATTCATGCAAAATATTGTGATTTCGACTCACGGCTTTACGTATTAACAGCAGAATAATCTGTGTGCAAAATACTGTGAATTCGATTTGCGGCTTTTGGTAATAAACACAAAATAGACTGATTAAGAAAGGAATTATTACATAAAAATGAATGGAAATAAAAATCCTTTTATAAAACGCTTTCTCATGATGTTTGTAGGTATTTTGTTTATCGGCATCTGTGTCGCTTCTTTCCGTCTGAGTGCTTTTGGCGTAGATGCTTTTACCTGCATGAATTTAGGGATCAGCGGCTTTCTCCATATGACATTCGGAACGTGGCAGCTGATTATGAATGCTGCAATCCTTGTCCTTGTATTTTTTACCGCAAGAGAATGTATCGGAGCCGGAACCATTGTGAATATGGCTGGCGTCGGCTATATGGCTGATTTTATCTGCTGGCTGTTTCAGGATGTTTTAGCTATTCAGATGACCCTGCCGCTCCGGATTGGGGCGCTGGCCATCGGCAGCCTGTTTGCGGGAATGGGAGTAGCTCTTTATATGGCAGCTGAACTGGGCATTGCCCCGTATGACAGTGTGGCTATTATTATTGAAAAAAAGACAAATGGACGGATTCCATTCCAGGCTGCAAGAGTAGCCAGTGATGTAACTGTTGTGATCGTCGGTGTCGTATTCTGCCTGATGGCACACGGAAATCTGTGGCTTATTATCGGAATCGGGACAATCTGCAATGTATTGTTTAACGGGCCGGTTATTCAGTTTTTTAAGACACATATGGCGGAGCCTTTGATGGGCGGAAAGAACGCATAAAACAGATCTGGCAATACGTTCAGATTCCTTCGTTTGGGGAAGCTGAACGTATTGCTTTTTCCATTTACAAAAACCGTATTCTTGTAGCCATTGCCCTTTCATCATAATAGTTGGGGTTACCTTATAGTGGTAACCACTTTGTTCATAAAATTTGAATAAGTGGTTATTTACATATATGATTTACTAGTTTATAATCTGGTATGAGATGGTACGATTACGGCTGCTGATTAACCATGTTATACAGTATCTGCGGAGAAAGAGTTCTTTCAGCAGATTGAAAATTTCCGCTTTGAACTCCGTTTCCAAACACGCTCTGAAGCAACTGAAGAACTAATAAAATCAGGACTGGATAAAATCAAAGAGTTTAAAAAACAAAACCGGAATGAGATAAAAACGAAATCTAAACGGATTATAAAATCTGGGGGCAAACAAATGAATGATGATAAATATGAAAGAACATTGGAAGAACTTGAACAGCATGCATGTAAATGGTGGCCGCGTGAAGTTCGTAAAGAAGCACAGAAAATCAGTATTTTACATACGCTTTTGGATACACAGGAAAAATTCATTTCTATTTTGAAATTAGCAGACAAAAACAACGCTAATAACCTATTTGAAATATTAGATGCTTCAAATTTTGCTTATAACCTCTTTTTGAAACATTTAGTTGTGTTAACCGACTTTGGAAGTGAACCGTTACAACGCATCAACAAAAACTTTACCAATATGTTTCCTACAGGCAAACTTGTTTATAATACAGGCACTGGAAAGAAACTTTATCGCTTATATAATAGATGGAGCAGGCAATTTTTCCAGAACATCAGCCGTCAGTGTTCTATGTAATAACAGCCATTGTACAGTAGCTTATACTCCTGAAGAATTTAACCTGCTTTTGGAGTTTGTCAGGGAGAAGATTGGATGATAAAATATATTGATTTATTTTCTGGAATTGGTGGTATCCGCCTCGGTGCTAAACAGGCCTTAGAGAAAATGCAAATACATTCAAAATGTGTTCTTTCTAGTGAAATTAATGAAAAGGCTTGTGAAACTTATGAACTTAACTTCGGCGAAAGACCACAAGGTGATATAAAACAGATCATGGATATTGAACCTTTTGATTTTTTACTTGCAGGTTTTCCATGTCAGCCATTTTCATATGCTGGGAAAAGGCGTGGTTTTGGAGATACACGCGGTACGCTATTTTTTGAGATTGAACGTATTTTAGAGAAATACCGTCCAAAAGCATTTTTACTCGAAAATGTTAGAGGATTACGTACACATGACTGCGGGCGTACCTTTGAAACTATTATGTTAAAATTGCATGATTTAGGGTATGGTACGATTGAATTGATGTTGAACAGTTCTGATTTTGGTGTACCACAAAACCGTGTTCGACTTTACATTTTAGGGATATATGGTGCAACGCCTACAATGAATCTTGTGACAAATTTAGGTGCGGCGGACTCTCATAAATACAAAAATACTTATCAGCAGCTTAGTATCTTTGATGATACTAAAAAAAGAAATTGTACAGTTGGTGATATATTAGAATCTGATGTATCAGAAAAATACTTTTGCTCTTTTGAGTTTACAGAACAATTGCACTCTGTTATGGGAGAAGATTTGTCTAAACTTCACGGATATAGATTGATAGATTACCGTGGAGGACAGTCGCTCCATTCATGGGAACTTGGAAAAAAAGGACGATGCACATCTCCTGAGATGAATTTATTAATACAAAATCGCAGAAAGCATAATTTCGGTACACATCAGGATGGCAAAAAGCTAACCTTAGAGCAGATAAAGACATTCTATAAAGATGATGATATTATAACGGTTATTACATCTTTGATAGAAAAAGGTTATTTAAAAGAATCAGATGGGAAATATAACCCTGTTTGCGGGAATATGTCTTTTGAAGTGTTCAAATTTTTAGACCCGGATAGTATTTCAATTACATTAACTTCATCTGACGCTAACCGTTTGGGAGTAGTGCAAAATAATGTTCCTCGTCGAATAACCCCTCGTGAGTGTGCAAGACTACAAGGTTTTCCCGATACTTTCATTGTAAATCCCATAGACAGTTTTGCTTATAAACAATTAGGAAATTCTGTTCCTGTTGTTGAATCAGTTATTTATGACTTTTTGAAAAATAATATAGATGTATTGGGTTGGTTTGAAAAATGTCCCCTAGTTGTAAATGAATAGAAAGAATAATTTATAAAGGAAAATAGCAGTAATACAGAAAACAACGGCAGACATATTATTACACTTGCCACTTACAGTACAATAGCAGGCAGAACTACCATTTCATCGCTTAAAACAGACTTCCCATAACGACAACAAAGATCCCGCAAAAGAAGAATGAGCAAAACACATACCCAATTATGTATCAGAAATCCAAATTGCATAAAAGGATATTTTACACCACTGGCTCCGGACAATAGCTGGAATGCAGTCTGAATATATCCTGACCCCATAACATAAAACTGCCTCAGAGCACACTGTTTTTACAAGTGCTGAGGCAGCATTTTTTTAATTGTGCATTTAGGATAAAGCCTGCTCTTTGTGTTAAAAGCAAAACCGCCTGTGAATAACAGAATCTGCCTAATCTACAACCGCTTTCCTGCTTTTTACTGATATTTTTCCATTTTCAACCTGATAAATTCTATCACAGGCCTCAATCGTTGATAATCTGTGTGCAATAATGATCATTGTCTTTTGCCCGTGTAAATGATGTATAGATTCCATAATAGCAGACTCCGTTTCGTGATCAAGAGCTGATGTTGCTTCATCAAAAATAAGGATATCAGGATTTTTATAAAGAGCCCTTGCTATTCCAAGCCGCTGCCGCTGTCCTCCTGACAGCCTGATCCCCTGTTCTCCAATCTGCGTATCCAGACCATGAGGAAGTCCTTTGACAAACTCCTCCAGGGAAGCCTGCTTTAGAGCACGCCAGATTTCCTGATCGGATAACATTTCATCTTCTGATCCAAATGAAACGTTCATGCGGATAGAATCATCCAGCATAAATATCGTCTGCGGAATATATCCAATCTGATCATGCCATGCTCTCATATTACTTCTAATATCAGTCCCATCCATAAATACCTGTCCTTTCTGAGGCTGTAAAAGCCCCAGCAGAATATCCACTGTAGTCGTCTTTCCTGAACCAGAACTTCCAGCAATTCCTATGGATTCTCCTCTCGAAATTTCAATACAGGTATCGTTTAATATGTTCTTTGATGAATCCGGATAATGGTAAGATATTTTATGAAATATAATTTTACTGCAAAACTTTTCTGACTGAGCCTGCGCTAAACCCGCCTCAAGGTCCGGCAAAGCAGTATCATCTTCTTTTCCGCTGATATCCTTAAGATTTTCTATCAGTTTATCTAACATCGGCTCTCCATAAGCAATTGATGCTAATGAACCAGATATACGGTTTACAGATGGTAATAACCTCACTGCTGCCATGACAACGGCCGATACTGTTGGTATTATGCTTTTCAGATCCTGCCCTCTATAAAGCATAACTGCCAGTACAATAAACATAGATGCCATGCTTACCGCTTCTATAACAAAACGCGGCGTAATATTTAATATTTCTTTTTTTCGTAAAGCTCTGACGTACCTTTTTCCATAATCGTCATAATTCTGCTGAAAAAAGCTCTCTTTATTCATAACCTTAAGCTCTTTGATCCCCTGTATCGACTGCAGCAGCCATTTATTCATCCCTGCTCCCGCCTTCTGATTTTCTATTCCTGCTCTTTTCAAAACAGGTTTAATCAGAAAATTTATCATAACAAGCATTACTGCCAGCATTACCGACAGCATCAATGTTACAAAAGGTGTGATAAAAAATACCGCTGCGATCAGCATACACAAAACAATAGATTCCGTAATTAAATTTAATATTGTTAACAGGATACTAAATGTCGCTGGCGTGTCAGTATTTACGATACGTATAATCTCCCCTGAATTGATTCCCAGAAAATATTCGTACGGCCTGTGAATAAAATGATCCAGAAGTCTTTTTTGCATTTCAAACATATTTCCATAAACAAACCGGTACTGGACATGATATTCGAATAAAAGATATACATTTTTTAGTACATATACCAAAGCCAGTAAAACAGCGATAACAATCAACAGGTCACGGGATGAGCGTATCCCGCACAGATCACAGATAAAACTGACATACGGTTTGTGCATTACTGTTTCAGGACTCATAGCCGCTTCCATAAACGGCAGGACCAAAGATACCGAGCACATTTCCAAAAAGCCTCCGATAGTCATAAGTATTGCTAATTCTGCTATTC
Source organism: uncultured Eubacterium sp. (assembly GCA_910580075.1). GTDB lineage: Bacteria > Bacillota > Clostridia > Lachnospirales > Lachnospiraceae > Eubacterium_J. The sequence continues at coordinate 19,507 of CAJTVR010000040.1, forward strand.
TTAATTTCTGATGTCTGGAAAGTATCAGACTGAATTTTTTAATCACCTGTAATAAAATCATACGATCTGTTATTTACTCCTTTACACACTGATTTTCACACCATTCAGTAAAAGTATGTACACGTACATATCCGATTCTGCTGTTTAATTTTGTTCCATCAAAAATAGTGCTTCCAGACTCAATACATCCTTCCAAAGACGGATATGAAATATAATCGACACCTGTTCCAAATTGATCTGCAATTGTTTCTGCCATATCCGCCAGGCTGTATATTTCTCCATCAATATTATATACATCATTTACACATTTATCTGATAAAGCAGCTGCATACATGCAGCTGCACAAATCTTCTATATGCGTAAGTGTCCGTTTCACCTGTCCGTTTCCATAAATAGTAATGTTTTTCCGGTTTCTGGCTTTGTGCAGCATAAATTCCACTGTGCCGGAACAGGACGCTCCTTTGATCATGCTTCCATAAGGAACACATATTCTAAGTACACAGTATTTTACTGCAAAAGCCCTGCTATACTGTTTTAAATACCATTCACAGGCATATTTATTCATTGCATAAATTGTCCGAAATTCCTTTTCATCATCTTCTTTTAATAATTTTTCTGCTCCCTTATATACCAGCCTTGTAGATGGATAAATAATTTTAGCCTCTGATTTCTGTTTTCGGTATTCGTTCAATATATGCAGCAGCGATTTCTCATTCAAATCAATAAATGTATCAGCATCATCAAAACCTGCGGCTGAACCTGTTTTTCCTGTGAATATAAAGATCACATCACACTTTAAATCTGCCCGGCTTAGCGAACCGTGATCTGATACATTGATTCTTTTATAATTTTCAATTTCATCTACATGCCGTTTTTGGCAGTCAAACAGGCGTAAATCTACATCCTTATATCTGGATTTTATATAATAAATCAGATTTCTTGCAATATAACTGTTTGCACCAATTATAGTTATTTTCATACCTGCCACCTTTGATCATGCCGGGCTGCCATATTTCGAAACGTTTCAGTCATTGCCGCCTGTTTTGTTATCACAGCATAATTTTCTTCCCTGATTCTGTCATTTTTAATACATTCCATAAAATACTGAATCGATTTTTGAAAAGAATCATCAGCCGGAAACTTCCCCTGCGTTTCTTTTCCATTTTTTCGTATTACATATACCGGTTCATATCCATCCGGAGCCGTCAGTATTCTTCCAGTTACAAGCGTCCCGCTGCTTCCCCATACTTCTAGTTCACATTTATAATCATTATCCATTCCAAAAGCAATCTGAGCTGTTGTTCCATCCTGATTCACCAATGCCCCCGAACCATATAAATCCACATTATATTCTACATCTGTATTTAACTGTGCATATCTGATCTGGGAATCAGGCCCAAGAAGCTGGCTGGCATACTTAATAACATAGCCTCCCGCATCATTCAATGCCCCTCCGCCAGGTTCTTTATCATATCTGAAATCAGGAAGCGCCCTCTTTGGAAACCCAAATGAAATACGGTATAATCTTATGCTGCCGATTTCCCCGGAATTTATAATATTTTTTACGGCCTCTAACTGATTATGAAAGATAAACATATAATTTTCATGTACTGCCAGCTTTCTGGCCTTTGCTTTTCTTACTAACTGTTCTGTCTGATCCAAAGAAAGCGTAAACGGTTTTTCTGACAGAACATGTTTTCCATATTCCAGAGCAAGACCAGCCCAGTAAAAATGAAGTGCGGGAGGCAGCGGAATATATACTGCATCTATTTCATCCGATGAAACAAGGCTCTGATAGCTGTCAAAGATTTTCCCTCCATACTGATCCGCAAACTTTCCGGCTTTTTTCTTTTGATTTTCAATTACCTGATTACACACATTTTTATCAGAAATATTCTCACCGAATCTTTCTTTTAAAGTATGAACACCGATTCCTGCATACTGCACATCTTTCATTTTGCATAATGCCGGCATAAACCTCCGCCCGGCAATTTCAGACGGGCACATGATTCCGATTCTCAGCATCATTAAAATCCTTTCAAAACATTTTCATTCAGTTATTTTCATTTCTACAAATCAATTAATGAGAGAAGATTCCTCAGCTGGATATTCAGACAGTTATACATCTGAATCATACAATTTAAAGAATTGTAGTTTACCCACAAATATGTATCTGGAAGCACCATATCCTCATCCGGCGAAATTTCCAAAATGATGTTTCTGTTTTGTTCGTGATAAAACCGTCCGCCTTCTTCAGACAAAACCACATCCAGAATGTACCCTTCCCTGTTATCCATATGTGATCTAAATACTCTGTCTACATTGTTGTCCTGTGATGATACATGACTTGCTTCCCATTGAATGGAAGGGCCTAACTCTATAGAATCAAAAGATCCGATTTCCGGTTTTAACTGAATCAGATATTTTCTGATCCCATTTTCTACTTTTGTCATCAGCCCAAACACTGCTGAACCAGATGCTTTAAATAAAGGCTGAGTCCAGTGCCGTACTTCACGCCCGGATATTTCGATGTCATAGTATCTGACGCAGAAATCTGCAGGCTTTTTACATGTAATGCCATACTGGTCCGCCTTCCATTCCACAAGCTGATTTAAAGGCACAAAGACAGCCGTTACATCGCGAAACATTTTATAATCATTCAGTTTTTGAAAAATTTCTGGAAAATCATTATTCAGATTCTGCTTAAAAACCGACTCAAATAAAAATTTATCATGAAAAAATTTTCTAAGATATCCGCTTTTTTCACTTTCTGCATTTACCCCCCCCCATACAGGCAGGCCGGATAAAACAGTTCTTGTATCCATATTTACTAAATTATCAATTTTCATGAAAAACTTAATCTGGCCAAGCGTCATCCACTTAAAATTAGGCAGTACATCTATTTCCTCGTTCACATACAGAATCATATTTCTGTTTCTTTTTTTATAAAAGCGCGATGCCTGTTCTGACTGTACCTGGTCATAAAGGACATCATATCTATAGGATTTTTCAAAATATTCAAAATAAGCTGGCAGACTTCCTCCATGAACACGCATAAAATTACTTTTGGTAGCCTGAATGGTAGGTGAAATCTGAACACAGTTCACATTTCCAGGTTCAATCTTTGCCTGCATCAGGAAGTGAAGAATACCATTTATTTTTCTGCATATAATTCCGAGGTATCCTATTTCCGGCTGTATAATAATAGGCTGTTCATTTATAAATTCATGATTTACGAAACGGCGTATACCAGTTATAGAAAAAAAACTCCGTTTCCGGTTTAATACTTCTCCGTTATAATCATCATAAAACCAAAAATCACTGTCATAAATGCTGCATTCATTTATTTTAACTTCAGTCGTATGGTTTAACCGGTCTACCCAGTCTAAGATCTCATCATTTGAATGGATACCGTCTTCACAGCCTGCCCAGGATTTTAATATTTCATACTGTAAATGATCAATCATACCCGATTTCCTTTGTTCAGGACACTTAGCCATGCCTGTTCATATTTCTCAGCTACTTTTCTGTAATCATGTACTTCACGTGCATACCTGTACGATTCTGCTCCCATTTGCGGGATTTTATCTTTTTCTGACAAAATCTTTTCGAACTGCCGGAACAGTTTTCTTTCATCCGGCTGTGCGCATATTAAAGGAGATGACTGAAGACCGAAAGCATTGAGCGTTTCTTTTCTTGCTCCTGATAAAACAATTTTTCCCATAGCAAGCGAGATACATGCATTAATTCCATAACCATACCGCATGCACTGGTCAGCCACTACATTTGCTCTGCCAAGTACTTCCAGATACTTTTCAAACGGCAGATGACCGTCTATGATAATCTCCGTATCAGACGGATATTTCTCCTTTAGTTTTTCCAAAGCTGCGCAAATGATTTTAGTTCCTGCTATTTTTTCATTGTTGATTCCATGAAAAAAGACAACTTTGGATGAAACACAATTTTCTTTATATATGATATGGTCCATGTTTACCGGATAAGGAATACAGTTATACAGCCTGGAACTGCCTTTATATCCTAAGGCATATTCATATAAACCAGGAATAATGATATCAGCTTTCTTTACCACGCTCGTATCGCACCAGATATGCACTCTGCCTTTTATTGTTTTATCATTGTAAAAATTTTGTGTATTGTGATAAGCATCATATACATAATAATCAAATTTTCCATTCAAATAAGATTTTAACAGCGCATAATCTCCGCCAGCTGCTGCCAGGGATAATATTCCATTATGTTTTTTTAAATAACTGACAACGGCAGGCGACAGTACAGAAGGAAAAGTCATGGGAGAGATCAGCTGAACTACATCATACCCCTTATAATCTCTATAATTTTTTAAAATACTTTTTATCATGCGCCCGCTGGATGCCGTATCATAGAGCCGGCCATCCCGTGCCCCTATTTTTTTCCAGCCATCGCCGTTCGAATATAAGCGGACATGATGCCCGTTTTTAATTAATCCTTCTTTTAAATATTTATGAAAAGAGCTGTATTCGCCCAAAAGCAAAACTTTCATCTTTCTGCACCCAATTACACTTTCTTATCATATAGTTTCATAAAAATCCATGCAGCCGGAGATACCATCATCACAATCCCTCTTTTAAATACAGAATTTAAGCATTTCAGCATATATGAATATTTTGTTTCCGATAACCATGTCAGTCTTGAAATATTAAAAATAGCAGTGATTACTTTTTTATCAAAAAAAATCCAGTCAAAAAGTTCATTTATAATTGCTACCGAGTGATACCACTGTGTTTTACGATAAGATTTCGAATGGATACGTCCCTTACCCATGCTGTCAGCAGACGAATTATTATAAATGCGAAAAATTTCGTTGGTGCAGTATGTATCATACTTTTGATCAATCCGGTTCCAGACTGTATCTTCACTGACAAATTTTACATCCCTGTATTCTGGAAATGGATACTGTATCAGTATTTCAGTTTTTCTGCAGCAGCACTTTTCATCTGGTACCCTGACCCTTGCTCTTATCTGCTGCTTTCCTGTCAGGCTGTTGATTCCTGGCGGATAAGGAGGCCCCAGCATTTCTCCTGTTACAGAATCCTTACACCGTCCGGATATCTGCCAGTATCTTTCATAATCTTTCCTGGGAATGCTCTCCCATATATCGTGAATACGCTGCAAGGCATTGTCCGCAAATTCATCATCTGAGTCCATAGAAACAACATATCTGGTTCTTATGAGTGGATATGAATAATTTCTGGCTGTATGATTTCCTCCATTCTCTTTCCAATAGTATCTGATCTGAAAATCTGCATTTTGTCTTAATTGTTCAATGACTTTATCTGATCCATCTGTGGAACCGTCATCCACAATCAGCCATTCAAAATCCTTAAATGTTTGTTTTTTCAGACTCTTATATACATTTTTTAATAAATCCGCACGATTATATGTAGCTGTAAAAACTGTTAAATATGCCATATTATCCACCGCTTTTCTTAAGATTTAATTCCGTGATCAGTTTTTTCAATTCTTCTATATCATTTACAATACAGACATCTGGTCCGCTATGAATCACAGTTTCCATAAACGATGTATAATCTCTGTCATTCAAAAGCCTGAATAAAAATATACTTTTCCCCCTGTCTTTCATATGAAAACCTGCTGATGAGCTAAAGGTAAGTACATGAATACCGCTCAGATAATTGATCAGACATTCTGCCGGAACAGCATTCAATGATTCATCACAGACAGATACATTTTTGCTGGCCCATTTTTCATAATTCTGCTGATCACGAGGATGCTTTTTTATCACTATTTTGTTTTCTCCCTGAAAACAGCTGAGAACTTCTTTTGTTATATTCAGATATAATCTGCTTCCGACAGCTTCTTCCATCGGCTGCGTTAAAAAAATATAATCATAAGCGCTGATCTCATCAAGGAGCTGCTGAGGGATTCCCAGTTTTAACATAAACGATGCAAGACTTTCCTTTGTAAACATCGGACCTTCATACTTCATGGGAACGCATTTTCTTCTTTCTTCAAATGCAGGATCATCAGGATTCTGGCATAATATAACTGACAGGTGCTTATTCCATCCGATTCCTCCCGATGTAAGTGCATACGCAGACAGTCCTAATACACGAAACAGCATTTTCTTAATAAATAAATGCCTCTCTTTCGTCTTCCGGTATGGATTATATAAAGATATCCCATCCTCTAATAAAATAATCTCAGACGCATTTTTTATTTTTGTAAAATCTTCAATGATAGCCGGAAAAAAAGCCCAGTTATCATGAAACAGCAGCAAATTCACCCGAAAATAATGCCTGGAAACGTATTTTATGACCGCACAGATCTGTTTTGCATGTCTGGACCACCCTGTAAATCTTTTTATACCCTGATTATAATTCTGGTCATACTTCACTGCCTGAAACTGATACGTCATCTTTAGATGAGACATGATATCTGCAGGAAGATCTATTTTGAAATCCGAATAAATAAAAAATTCCATATTTTCATGATACCTGTTTCTATGTACTGCTGACGAGCGGTATATTTCCATCAGACTCATGCATACATATATGTTGACAGTTCTTTTTGGCTCCTTCATCATATTCTCTCTTTCATTCTCAGATCTGCTTCAGATCCTGGCAGCGCCAGCCAGCTGCCTGTCTCAAATCCAAACTTCTCCGGAGTAAATGTTTCAAAACCAGATCCATGGTAAAAAGTAAGTTCACCGAAATAAATTTTATTTTCTATGACATAAAAATCTGTTCTAAGGTGTGCAAATCCTTGTGACAAGACAGATGCCAGCTTTAGCATCTGATCCAGGCACTGCGGTTTTTCTATTCTATGGTCTGGATCTGTCGGAAATTCAATTGATGCCGGAATATAGTCCCATTCAGTTGTATACAGATTACGTTTATGACAGCGAAATCTGTCATAGTCCACCTGTATCATTTTAGGTATTCCATTAAAATTAAATACTTTATAGTCTTTTAATTCTTCCCCGGATTCATCCGTCATATATTCTTCTGCAATAATTTTTCTGTTTACATTTTTATAAGGATACTCCCTGCCAGACATATAATAATTGCGCCTCAGCCACTTATTTAAAAACTTTTTTGCCTTCTTTTTATTTAAAGCAGACTTATCTTTACAGATAAACACCCCTCCGGAATCATGTGTTGTTTTTAAAACAAATGCATCCGGGAGAAGTTCAAAATCTATTTCATCAAAGCAGTCCCATACTCCCAGTGTAGGAATGATATACTCACTTCCAATTTTATCTGCCACATATTTTTTTACAGAATACTTATCTACAAGTTCTGTATAACCGGGATTTCTATCATATAATTTCAGCCACTGTATTTTCTCATTGAATGTTTCCGGTGCATATAGATTCAGCTCTTTACCTGTATACAGTTTATATTTTTTTCTTAAAAACTTCTCATCATCCCAGTCATTATAAAGACCCAGTATCGTTAAATAATTGAACCTGATTTTTGGATTAAGTATAAATCTTATTATTTTTTTAAGCATTGATTAAGCCCACATAAATTGAAAACTGCCATCCTGAAACAGAACAAACCTCGCAAATAACACTGCACATACTGCCGCATAGACTGCTGCTTTTGACCTGAAATCTGCTGTATTCTTTCTGCCTATTTTATATACAGTATCTGGTATCAGGAAAACTAATGAAAAAGAAAACAATAATACAACCCGCGACCACAGAGAAAATATAAACGATAATGGCTGCATACTGACAGCTATTAAAAGCATCGTATAAAAAATTCTGTAATCTTCATCATCCTGTTCACTTTTATTCCAATATTTAATCAGAATTAAACAGACACATAAAAAAACAAAATTTGTTATCCCTCCGTGAAACCCTAAATCCACTTCTACTCTTGCGAATCTGCTAATCACCGGCAATATATATCTGCCAGACAAGCCTATGAAAACAGCAGCTATATATGCCTTTACCATATTCTGGCTGCTAATCTTATAATTATAAAAAAAATATACAATCACAAAGATCAGAGCCGATCTATGAAAAAAAGCAGCGGTTAACACAATTGCAGAAAACGGAAGAAAACGCCTTTCTTTTATATATCTATAGCTGAATGTCAGTATTGCAACAGCACACCACTGTCTGTAAACAGACGTCTGCGTGAAATGGCTGTGTGCACAAAAAACCAGCAGGCTCATCTGAGGACATTTCGAATACATCCAGATGCTTTTAAAAATCGGAATCAGTATCAAAGACCCAAATATAACCATAAACGCTCTGTCAGATTTAAATAAAAAACCGACGAGCTTCATAATCAGCATAAATCCCGGTTCCCATTCATGGATGTCCCAGATATCCCATTTCCATTGATGCTGCATATAACGGTAATATTCCAGATATCTGCCAGTATCCGGCCATGGAGAAGCGTCCGCCGATCTAAAGACAGACATAGCCAGAAGCAGACCGCAGCTTATAAGGTATAAGTTTCTTTTTCCCTTTTTTTTCATCAAAACTTCTAAAAACAGATGCATACATATCAGCAAAAACGAAGCAATATACATAAACATATCAATCCTGTCTCCAGTAACACAGATGCCATTACATCAAATTTTCAACGTAATCTTTCCAGATTCGAAATACATTTGCCGGCAGATATTTTTCAGACGATTTTTTCGCATTTTTTCCTATTTTTTCACGCAGCCTGCTGTCTTTTAAAAGGCAGCGCATTTTTTCAGCCATTGCCTCAATATCTCCTGTTTCTGTCAAAAGCCCGTTTATTCTGTCTTCGATCAGAAAAGCCGGCCCTCCGCACGGACAGTCTGCTGCTATACAGGGAACCCCGGCTGCCATTGCTTCCATCAGGGCATTTGGCATTCCTTCAAAATCGGAAGAGAGTACAAATATCTTTGCTTCTGATAATACACTGGGAATATCTTTGGTCTGACCCATCAGCCTGACACGGTTTTTAAGATTCAGTTTTTCTATCAGCATCTCTAATTCTTTTCTCTGATTACCTTCTCCATAAATCATAAGCCGTTCGTCCGGAAATTCAAAAGCAATCAGTGAAAACGCCTGAATCATCATTTTATAATTTTTCTGTTCAGACAGTCTTCCCACTGCAATAATATCCTTAGGATTCTCACTTCTTGGTATCTGAAAAAAATCCGGTGAAATCTCGTTCACAATGACTCTGGATTTTCTCTGCAGTTTTTTAGGAAACCACTTTTTTGCCTCCTCTGTCTGAAACACACATCCATCTGCCATTGGAATCATCCATTTGCCAATGATTTTAAATATACCTGCATATTCTTTTGAAGGATCATTTCTCACAGAGACAATCGTTTTTATGCTTAATCCCCTCGTCGCTATGACTGCCCTGAAATTAGGCTCTGCCATAAATGATATAAGAACATCCGGCCTGTATTTTTTACAGCACACCCTTAAAGCTTTGATCCTTCGTACATTTTTCTTTATTCTGCATTCTTTTATTTCTTTACGGTCTATTGATATTCTTTTAACTTTCTTTGGTACCGGATATTCAAATTCATCGTCTGCAAAAGATGTAAGCAGCCAGCAGCTGTATCCTGCATTTGCAAAATGTCCTGCCAGCTGAAGGATCACTTTTTCTGCTCCGCCGCCATTAATAGCATTAATGTAAAATAATATACGCCTGCTCATTCAGCGAACCCTTTCAGCCAGAATTTTTTAACTGCCCCGGACAGTAGTTTTCCCAGTAAACTGGCGGCATAATAAATTGTATACACCGTTTCTTCCCTTCCGCCAAAAGATAATTTAAAATCAGATATTGATTTAAATTCTTCTTCCTGTGAATATCCGCCCCAGTCATAAACTGCATATCCCATTTCTTTAAAATGCATCATATCCTGAAAATGCAAAAAACGATTCGCTCTTCCAATTGCACTGCGCTCATCATTAGAAACAGCATCCCGGTATACAGAGACTGAATGAAGCAGCCTTGCTGTTTTGTTTCCAGTTACATACACATGATACACACATTCTGCCTGATCTGAAAAAAAGGCTGCAGAAGCCGACAGCATATTTTTGCTGGCAGCAGCATACATATACGGATATTCATCCTTAACCCTGGCCCCTTTCATTTGAAAAAGCCTGGCATGTTCACGGTTTATCTTTTTGATCAGCTCATCATTCTTTTTAAGAACATCCGCATCATAAAATACAGCTGTACATCCTTCTTTTACTGCTCTTCTGATTTCATACTTTGTATTTTTTCTAAATGCTGATTTAAGAACCTCTTCATCAGCTGTCAGATCCGTTACCAGAGTCTGTCTTTTCATTATTCCGATAACTCCCGTTTTATCGGCGGGAATTCTGGCTAAATCATGATACTCTGCAAAATCTGCACCTGACTCTTCAGATCTGTTTCGATCTGCTTCAAACCAGAAATTTCTAATTATTACATACTTTTTTCGTTCAAAGTACATGTTCTGCTATTTCTCCCCTCTGTTTCGCATCATAAAATAAACCTTCTGCAGCATTTTGTCATAAGATGAGAGTCTGCGCTTTTTCAGCAGATCCTTACGAAACAAAACACATTGATCACTGTAACGGGCAAGAAATATCTTTAATCTTTCGAAATCTCTTTTTTTCATTTCATTAGGATGGCAGCAGAATGTCACGGTCTTAAACGGAAGATTTCTTACTCTCCCGCTCTGCTGGGGAATGAAATAAAACGGATGTTTATAATATACGTCACTGACAGCTGTATCACATATGACACGTATTGGAGTTTCTTTATACAGTGCCTTTAATGTGTAAATATCATATGTATGAGACGGTGCAAAAAATATTTCCGGCATAATGTCATGACTTTTCAATACTGCATATCCTTTTCGTATTTTCTCTGCCTGTTCTTCGTAGGGCAGACCTGCAAATTCCGAGCGGTTATTTACAGGATTCATACCGCCATTTGCCGTGACATACTTATGCTCATATCCATGCATTGCCGGAGTCCATCCATGATCCATCCAGGTTTTCACTAATTTCCAAAAATCCTGATTGCATGGATACAGCTCTTTCAGGTTTTTATCATCATTTTGCGGTATCACCCCAAAAACGGGCTTAATAGAAAATTCATCCAATAAATGCTGTACCTGTATCCATTTGCAGACATCCATATACTCTGATGCATCGTCCAGGCGAATCAAAAACTGTTTCACTTCTTTTCCTCCAAAATATCCATATCTTTTTCACAGCATGCATAAACATCCTGAAGCCTGTCCGCCGTATAGCTGCTGTCATATTTTTTTAATAATTCAATTTCTGCACTCTGAGCGCCGCTTCTTTTGTACTTCAGTGCTTTTAGAGTCTGCACAGCCCAGTATTTTGTACCTTTTTCCAGCGGCAGACTGCATAACCTTTTTGTCAGCTTTACTTCATCCGTAATACGGTCAGATATCAGACATCTTAATCCGCCTGCCTGGGCTTCAATCACGCTTACCGGCATTCCTTCCCAGAGCGAAGGAAATACAAAAACATCCATTGCCTGATACATCCGTTCGATATCCTTTCTTGCACCGGTAAAGATTACCCTGTCTTCTATTTGAAGCTGCTGTGCTTTTCTTTTCAAAGCATCAGCCATACTTCCGCTGCCCACTATAAGAAGCCTCACATCATCATCTCTGATTTGCTGCATCATATCTAATAAAAACTTCTGATTTTTAGGTTCCTCAAGCCTTCCTGCATGGCCGATTACTTTCTTTTCTGATAAGTGTAATTCCCGTCGTACCTCTTCTCTTACTTTCGGATGAAATATAAATCTTTGTACGTCAATAGAATTTGCCAGGCAGCAATATCGGTTACTGCCACAGATTCTTCTGCCAAACAGCCACTTTCCAGCCTCAGGAGAACAGGCAATAAAATAATCGGCCTGAAACCGGACTGGCAGCTGCATCAGATTTTTCACTGCTGCTTTAAATCCTGTCCCATTTGACGTGCTATGGCTATGAACAATTGTTTTCAGTCCATATTTTTTTGCAGCCGGGATATATATGGCTGCGACACTTCTTACATGTCCGTGAAGGATCTGATACTCTGGGTGACTCTTCAAAAAATTACTCCACCATTTCTGGTATAAAAAATGATTTCTCCCATTATACTGAGGACTTACATATATCCTTCCGCCAAGTCTTTTTATTTCCCTCTTTAGTTCTGCATTTCCATTTGGAAATACTACAAAATCAAACTGTATTTTCTTATGATTTATGTTACGGTAAATCTCAAGTATAAATGCCTGAGAACCTCCGTATTCCAGCATTCCGATATAATGAAGCACCCTGATCATCCGTTTTTTACCTCGTTATTATCTGTTTTCAGCAGCTTTGATCTCTTTCATATAAATATCCACAATCATCTTTCTGTCAAAATGTTTTTCTGCCAGCTTTCTGCCAGCCATTCCCATATCTGCTTTCTGTTTAAAACTCAGTCTGATAAACCGCTGCAGCGCATCTGTCAGTTCTTTCACGCTCTTTTCATTTATCATATATCCGTTTACACCATCCCTGACCGCTTCCCGGCAGCCAGAGCGTTTTGTAGTAATCACTGCTCTCCCGCATGCACACGCTTCTAAAAGCACATTGCTAAGTCCTTCCGGATAATATGAAGGATGCACAATGCAATGCATGGTTCCCATAAAACCTGCCACATCCCGTATCATTCCATGATATCTGACAATCCCGTTTTCATTCATTTCTTCCAGTTTTCCATCATATCCGTCTTCACAAAATCCACAGACATGAAAATGCGTGTTTGAATATTTCTGTTTTATTATTTTCGCAGCAGCAAGATACTGCTCGATTCCCTTTTCTTTCATGATCCTGGATATAAAAGCAAATTTAACCGCAGGCCCTTCGGATCCATTTCCACACTCTGGAAGCGGCACAACCGTATATCTATCCAGATTTACGCCAGATCCTGGAATCAGTGCATGTTTGGAGACGGCAATTCTTTTATTCTTAAAAAAACGTTCATTCTGCGCATTCTGAAAAAACACGCGCTGGATATCAGTAAAAGCAGCTTTATACAGCAGTACCAGAAAACATTGTCTTATTCCCCTGTTCTCCACTGCCGTTCCCAGACCTGTAATATTTGCCACAAAAGGAATCTGTGCCAGTTTTGCGGCAGCGGCACCGTAAATATTAGGTTTGATTGTATATCCGAGAACAATCACTGGATGTATTTCATCTATCAGCCTTTTATATTCATACAGAATATGCAGATCCGCGGCCGGATTCACTCCATGACGATTGATATCAATACTATGGTAAACTGCTCCAAGAGCCGTTAATTCATCGATCCGTTCTCCGTAAGGCGACGATATATGAACCTGATATCCGCTGCTTAAAAGTGTTTCTACCAGTTCCAGCCGGAAATTATAAATTACAACATCATGATTTACCAGAATAAGAACGGCTTTTTTATCTTCCCCAGACATATCTTCGTATCATCCCCTCCATCTATGCAGATTCAGACTCTCACAGACCAGACCCGTTTTTTTCTGTAAAAAGACAACTGCTCCGGCCACAGCAATACTGTTTTCTGTATAGAAAGTCATTGCATCATCAATCTCACGGTGCGTTGTCGTACCTGTTCTGTACACCATCAGCACATTTCCGGTTTTTATCAGACGTTTCCAGACTTCAGTATCCGCATTGACATTTTCTGCTGTTTCCATACAGATGTTCTGTTCCTCAAGTCCTCTGCCCACTCTCTCCAGCCATGCCCTTTCGCACTCTTCCAGCGAAAAGTCAGAAACCGCACAAAGTTTTGTAATTCCCTGGTTTAAGCAGGTAAGCCTGATGCGGTTCATCACCTGTACTTGCGTTTGAGCAAAAGCATCCTGTCCCACTGCCTTCAAAAGACCCTGATTCTGCTTTTTTCCATCTGATTCCGTGCTTCCTTCATAAACCGGAAAACAATACCTTCTTTTCAGTTCCCCTGCACTTTTTACTGCATCGCTCAAAATATACCAGCACAGGTAAACTGCACCATATGCAAAAATACCTCCCGCAAATCCAAAAACTGCATATTTAACGGAATTTTTCAGTTTTTCTGACTTTGAAGTTTCACCAGCTGTAAATTCTTCTGTATGTTCCTGTTCGTCTTCCTGTTCTTCATAAACAGTTTTTTTGTATACTGCAGACTGCTTTTCATTAAAAGCGTCTGTCATCAGTTTCAAATTTGTTTTATTAGACGTAAGCAATGCTTTTTTATCACGCTGCTGCGACTGCAGGCTGCTGTCACACGTCACACTATTCATACTGTTTAAAAGCCGCAGTCTGTGACTGCCTGTATTTTTTTGTACCTCTATGGAATATTTTTCTATTACCTTCTGTAATTCTAAAGCTCTCTTTTCTGCATCACTGCTGTTTTTGCCAGCCGTTTCTACATAAAAAATGGATTGTGCATCTAAGTTTCCTTCAGCATATTCACCAGCTATAACCTGATAAGGAGAACTATATGTTTTTTGATATGCAGTTATCAGTTCCGCCAGACAGCTTTTATCCGTTTTCTCTGCACTGTCCAGCTCCATCAGCTTATCAGCCGCGCCTCCGTTTAATACAAAGTTCAGATAGCTTTCCGTAACCGCCTGCAGTTCCTGGATTTGTACATGATCGATGCAATAAAGCATAATGTTCCTGGATTTGTGATAAGCATCCATCTGCATTAGCACAGATCTGTCCAGATATATTTCCAGATCCCTGGTTTCCTGTTCCAGACGCACAGCATCCGCAACAGCACGCTCCTCTTCCTCAGTCAGTATAATTTCCTGTGACGTATCCAGAGCATACCCCTTATCGTCTCCCTGAGATTTTATCCATCCGAATCCTCCCAAAATCACCGCTGCTGCAACAGCACAGACAGCTATCTGTCTCCATTGTTCAAAAAGTCTGTACAGTATATCTGCCGCGTCTGCTTCTGTTTCTTCCGTCCTTTTCCAGAAATACTCCTTTTCCATTCCAGCACTTTATCCTTTCATCTGCCTTTATTTCACCGGTTTCCTTCCGCATGCCCTGCTATTCTGTCTGTTCAGCCCGTGAACTTTCTTTTCGCAGGTTTCTGTTCAATCTGCTCCATTCCCGCCCTCTTTCAGGCCTCGTTCATAATTTCAGCTACTGATTTCATAATCTTTACATACATCGCATAGCTGTCCATTTTCTTTTTGTCTGTGCCCTCTGCCGCTCCCTGAGTCTGTCTTCCCGTTTTTTTCCTGCTGTTTCTATCCTTATCACCCTTATCACCCTTATCATCCGCCTTATCCGGCAGATTCCACATATCCAGCACCGCCTCCGACGGACCTGCCATACCCCACAGCAGCTCATCCGCCCCGGCGTCCAGTGCCGAGCAGATATTTGCAAATGTCTCCATGCTCATAATCCTCGTCCCGCGCTCAATATGTCCTAAAAACGACATGCTGATGCCGCACCTTTTCGCCAGCTCATCCTGAGACCAGCCTTTTGCCTTCCGCACCTGGCGGATTCTTAATCCCATTTTCCCATAATCCAGTGCCCGCATAATCTCCTCCTGTTTATCATTTCATCCGCAGCCGCAGACTGGCCTGTCTGGATACTGCTGTCCGTCTGCGCTGACGTTCCGTTCTGTTATCTGCATAACATTTTATAGTAAAATGTTATGCAGTACGGCAGATACCCGGGGCTTGCAAACCTTATATTTATACGGGTGTACAGTTATCATTCAGCAATCCCCGGGGCACTCCGTTTTCATATTCTGTTATTTTCTGTTTTTATTTCAAAATGTGTTAAAAATCCCGTGTCTTAATAAAAATGTTAAATATAAACAAAAATATAATAAAAAATGCATAAATAATTGGAAAAAGTCAGAAATATAGACAATTTTTTCTTTAGTCTTGCAATTCATAAAAATTTGATATAGAATACTTTAAGACAACATTTTACTATAAAATGTTATGTATAAGAATTTTGAAGCTATTATATTTTCCTTAAAAACTGAGGCTGCAGCAATAAGAAAAATGATACAAGATATAGTTAAATTAAATCGTTCTTTTGTACTATATCCTGTATCTGTTTTCTTAGTGCGACAGCCTCAGTCTGTATTGTTCATATTACGTCAGAAAATCAAATTTTTTAATTACTTCATCTGTTAAAAGCCGCTATCTGTCAGACCTATATTACAAGATCTAAAATCCGTTTCCCTTTATAAGAAATCCATTCCTTACGTATTTTTTTCTTTTCACGCAAATCAAATGTCAGCAGAAACCCTTCTGCAGCATGCATGGATTCCAGATATCCGTACAGCTGCTCATACGCATCTGTCTGTTTCTTTTCTCCATGCCAGAGTTTTAATTCCACAATATACTGCTCCCTCCCAAAATCTACTACAATATCCATCCGCCGCTGTGTACTGGTACGGGATTCGATATGATAGAATCCTTTCCCATTGATCAGCGGCTTTAAATAAGTCAGAAACAGGATTCTGCCATGTTCTTCCAGAAATGTTCTGTTATTTATATTCGCATAAAGCTCCTGATAATGTTCTGCAAATTTAACCAGTGCATATTCCATATTAAAATGTCCGTCCTGGATCACATCTTCAGCCAGAACTTCCGTGATTTTTACCTGCTGTGAATTTTCCAGATTTTTAGAGATAAAATAATTAGCAGTCTTAATCTCAAAAATCTTATTATCAATTACCGCATATCCGTCCTCGTTACGTATCAGCCCCAATACCGCAGCAAGGTCTGTCACCGCATTACCGCGCTCATAGTATTTTTCCTGTCCCAGAATCAGAAGCTCGTACATATACAAGCGCAGGTCTTTCCTGTTTTCCAGATGATGCGAAATATCGTCAAAAAGCGGATTCTTTTCTGTCAGAATCCTTTTCACAGCCTCCTGTATCCCGTTAGCATCCCAGCAGAGGCTTTTTTCGTCCATCTCTTTACAGATTCTGCTTACAAGATACGGATACCCTCTGGTATAATTCCAGATGCAGGATGCTGCCTTTTCAATATTCATCCCTGTATGGCGGTCTGCCTCGTAATCCGATAACATCACACTGATTTCAGCGGTCGAAAAAGATAAATCCACATCAAAATCCGAAGCAATATTCCAGGGAGAATTGTACCTCATTTCCTCCTGCCCGGCATAGCCTTTTTCCATCATGCGCAGTTTGATATTTTTCACATCATAAACGCCTGCCAGAATTACACTATGAAAGGTAAAATCCTCTTTCACCTTTCTCTTTAAATATTTTTCCCGCAGCATGCCAAGAAAATGTAAAAAGACCTGATTGTTCGATGCCTGGTCAGCTTCATCAATGATTAATACCACGTTTCTTTCCGCACAAAAATCCGTAATCTTTTCAGACAGTTTTAAAAAATCTTCCGGTTTTTCTTCATATTCCTTCCACTTGCGGATATCTGATTCATCTGCAGAAGAAAACCTAAGACTCCTGGCAAAAAGCCCGTCAAATCCTATACAGAATTTTGACTCGTTCTCAAAAAAGTGTCCGCCAGTCCCCTCAAAGCTAATCCCGGATACAATGTAATCATCATACAGACTGCTTTTCAATGCCTGCAAAATGGTTGTCTTTCCATACTGCCTTGCACGGTTTACCGCAAAATACTCTCCCGCTTCTGTCATAGCGCGGATGCTCTTTATTTTTTCAGATATGTCTGCCATATAATCCTGCTCTGGCGTACACAGTCCGGTTATATTAAAATGCCTCATTTCCCATCCTCTTTCTACTCACCAGTAATGCAAAGGGTACGTTCTTCCTGCTGTTCGCTGCATTACGGTGCATGCAGCCGCTGTGGCATAAACTGCCCTGATACCTGCTTTCTTTATAATGGGATGATACAATAGCAGAAGCTGAAAGTCAAATGCCACGCTGCCGGCTGACTGCACCGGGATAGCCAGTTTGCAGGAAATTATGAGTTATCTGAACGCCGGGCGGAGAAACTTTTTCCTTTTTCTGTTCCGCCTGCAAACAGGAAAACGTATCTCTTCCCAGCGTCCGGATAACCCATAGATTAACCGGACAGACTGGCTAAAGAAAATAGTATTTTAGTAACATAATTTTGGGACTTTTCTCGTAAATCAATTTTCATTTTTATACCACTTTTAAATTTCTTTTAATGAAAGAAATTTAAAATAAGAAGCGTGTTCTATAGTCTTCACCATTATTACTGATGAAGCGGATGCCAGGCGGAGAACCTGTCAGAATAGAAAAAGGAAACGTTTATCCGCCCGTGTCCGGTTCATCTAAACATTCAGGAGGAAAACCATGAGTAAAACAACACCATCGGTCCGCAATGGCGTCATCGATTTCTGGAAATTTATATTTGCTGTTATGATTGCACATTTTCATTCAAACAATATGACTGATGTAAAAAACATACCTTTTATAGGTGCAAGTCCGGCTGTAGAATTTTTCTTTCTAGTGTCCGGATTTTTAATGGCGCAGTCTTTGTCAAAATATCCCAAAAGCACTCTTATCGGGCGGGACACCCGTAATTATCTGATACATAAAATCCGCGGACTCTGCCCTGAAATATTTGTTGCCTGGGGAATCGGTTTTGTTGTGCAGCATATCGCAAAGAAAAATGTGACCGCTGTTTCCATCATCAAAGATCTTATGGCAGGTGTATGGGATTTGTTCTTTCTGCGTGAATCCGGGCTTGCCGGTTTTGTAGCAAACCCGGCGGCATGGTATATTTCTGCGATGCTGCTGGCGATGCTGCTGCTCGTGCCTTTGTATTTAAAAAACCCGGATATGTTTATAAATGTATGGGCACCAGTCATTGCCCTGGCATCGCTTGGATACCTGTACCAGAATGTTGGAAATCTGCGCGGCCCCACAGACTGGCTTGGATTCTGCTATAAAGGGCTTCTGCGTGCACTTGCAGAACTGTGTACCGGCAGCATCTGCTGGTGCATCTGCCAGAATATAAAAGCCATTCATTTTTCCAGGCTCGGGAAATGTCTGCTTGCCATACTGGAATTTTCCTGCTATCTGATCATGATTTTATGGTGCTATGGACACAAAGGGTCCAAAATGGATTTTGTTATGCTTCTGCTGCTTGCCATAGGAGTCACTCTGACATTCAGCAGCCAGAGTATCACTGTACCTTTGTTTAACCGGCCTTTTATATATTTTCTCGGAAAAATCAGTCTGCCGCTTTACCTCGGGCATAATTACTGGAGCCATGCACTTCCAAGAATTTATCCAGATCAGGCCTATCTGCAGTTATATCCAAAATATGCAGCGCTTGCAGTCTTTACAACGGCTTTCATATATCTGGTGTCAAAAGGACTGCGCGCAGCCGCTCCATGGTTTTTTAAAACCTGCAAAGAACTGCTGACAGATCATGCCCCTGCATAAAACGATTTTGAAATATGTCCCGCTTTATGCAGCAAAAAATCAGCGGATGCACATGTCAAATCTAAAACGTTTTTGAAATATATCCTTTATGCAGCAAAAAATCGGGGGAGCTGTCGCATCAAGCAAAACATATACGAGATATTGTATAAAATATGGTTTAAACCTGCTATATCTTGTATCCATTTTCCTGGTGCGACAGCCTCCTTTCTTCATAAAGCTGATATTATAAAGATTAGCTGGCACATTTTCCCCAGGGATTTTGCATCTTACGCTGCTTTCTTCAGGGAATGACAGGTATGACTGCTCCGCTATACGATACACATTTTTGAAAAAACAGCATTTCAAGCTGTTTAAAATCCTGTGGATTACTAAATTGTAAGATCTTTCTTTGTTTGTCAATAAAGATGACATCATCACAAAAATTCGCAGCAAGGTCAAGATTATGAATCGAAAACAATACAAGTTTTCCCTCATTTCGGTATTCCATCAATATCTGCTTTAAAATAGCAGTACATTCCGGATCAAGACCGTTAAAAGGTTCATCTAAAATTAAGTTTCCAGCGCCAGAGAGAAACGCTGCCATTAAATAAATAGAAAGCTGTCATAGCCACCAGAAATACAGCAAAAATAATGCTGTTCATCTTTGACAGGCGGTTTTGTTTTATAAAAGAAATGTTGATTACCAATGCAGTGAGCGGAAAGATCCAGATTCCTAATGCAGTATGAATCGGGTATTCGGCCGCCCCGTTGTGAAGTACCGGTATTTGTTCCGGCAAAAAGAAAAGCATAATACCCGAAACCAAAAACATTAAAAGAATAATTCTCATTATGGAGCGTGAGAAAAATTTCATTGTCCTCTACTGATTTTAAAATATTTTCCCGGATTGTCTTTGAATCCCGTGGAAGAACATCTCCAAGCGCAAGGGTATTCTCCAGCCAGCTATCCACTAAATCAAAAAAATTATCACCATGCAGATGTAACGGATATATCTGGCTGCCAAAAACGCATACTGTTCCAGTATGTCCAGTGTCTTTTCTGTATCCCCCAGCTTCATATATCCCTGCGAAGCTGTAAGATAAAAGCTTAAAAGGATACTCGGATGCAGCTTCTCAAGCTGGAATAGATCTGCCATATGGATAGCTTTTTGACAGGTTTCATTGAAACGCTCTTTCTCATCAAGGCATAGCCCCAGATAAATGGAAAATAGATTCATCATTACAATCATATGATAATAAACTGCTACTTGCAGGATTTCCTCTGCCTCTTTAGATTTTCCAAGCTGCTGGTATGCACAAGCCAGTAAAGGTTCTGGTGCTGTCATAGAAAAATCTGGTTTTCCCAATAAGTCCAGTACATCATTTGGACGGTTAAGAGATAACATACACAAGGCTTCCATATTCAGCGCCTGCTTTGCTAAATCAATATCATCCGTTCCTGTTTTGACACATTCAAACAGTTTTTTAGCGTCCTCATATATTTTTCTGATTTTTGCCTTTTCCCCAGCCATAATTCCATAATTGACATACAAACTGCCAATTTGATATAAAAGCGGGTAGCAGAAAAAATACTTCCTGGTTATCTCATGGCAATGTTCCAGTACCTGTTCTATCGGCTTTGATACAAATTCTTTGGACAGCTGGCCATAAATCTTCCGCATTTCCTCCTGTGTCATTTGAGGTTCATATCACATCAGTTCATCTATACTGATATTGAAATAATCAGCAAGTTTAGGAAGCAGTGTTATATCTGGATAGGTTGTGCCCGTTTCCCTTAATTAAAGATATTGTTGGGTAAAAAAAGAAAGGTCAGTCGATTTTGCCGATGAAGCGGTAGTAGATTTCTACTTCCTGCTCACGACTTCCGTCCTCGCCCTTGACAGCTTCGTGGACGGTTATTTTTTCAATTAGAGTGTTCAGAAGTTCGGCGGTCAGCTCCACAGGGTTGACATACTGTTTCATTAGGGCAATCCACTTTTCAGCATCCGCTGCGGTCTGTACGGCGGCTTCCATCATTTCGTGAAGCTGTCTTATTTTTGTTTCAAGCTCCTTTTGCTCGTTCTGGTACTTCTCGGACAGCATATTGAAATTATACTCGGTTATGCGTCCGGCAGACCAGTCCTCATACATTTTAGCAAACAGCCCGTCAACCTCGGCTTTACGCTTTTCCGCCTTTTTCAGCTCCGCAGCCTGCTTTTTCTTCGCAGAGTTTCTTTCTCTGTCGCTGGCATTGAGCAGCCGTTTCAGCAGCTTGTCCTCGTCTTTCTGTGCCAGCACAGACCAGTATTGCAGTC
>CAJTVR010000041.1:0-10225 GCA_910580075.1 uncultured Eubacterium sp.
TTTTTGCCATTATAGCTGCCTCCTTGATTCTCTTTGATTATACATCAAATCCTTGAGTATAAGGTGTCAGCTAAAAGTGTACAACATCAGTTTTACTAAATCATTTGTATCCATAAAATTCACCTCTTTTTGAGTATATCATAAATTTTACGGATTTACAGCAACAAAGTTAGTGCATATGGGGAGCCGCCCAGGTATGAGAAGGTGATAGACGGATACACGGGCTTCCTGTTTCTGGATAAGGACTGCAACCCGCTGGTGGCAATGCACTGGGAGCACCGCTTCAACCACATGGTCAAGAGGTATAACGATATCTACCGGGTGCAGATGCCGAACATCACGCCGCACGTATGCCGCCATACCTACTGCAGCAACATGGCGAAATCCGGCATGAATCCGAAGACGCTGCAGTACCTGATGGGGCACAGTGACATCGGAGTGACGCTGAACACATATACACATCTTGGGCTTGAGGATGCAACAGATGAGCTGAAACGGATGGAGGAGCTGGTAGACGCAAGGAAAGAACTTGGAAAAGACGAAAGAGGAAAAGCCGGTGTCACAGAAGATGTTCCGGGCGATTTGACTAGGAAAATGATAAGGCGCTCTGCTTCGGCGGGGCGTTTCTTTTTTGTATCATTTTATTTCAATTTATGTTATGATAATGCAGTACTGGTACAAACAAATTTTTGATACTACAAATAATGTAGTAAACTATATTACAGTAATATAAAGTTGGAATGGAGTCGAAAAATGGAACAAAAATATAGGACTAAATCAGCAGTAGTAGCATTTATCGATGTATTAGGTTCATCGGAGGCTATAAAAAACAATGTAAATGAATCCCTAAATGCAATACATACAGCATATGATGAGACTATAATAGAATTTAGAAAATTTCATTCGAGGTTTATGAATGAACCTAAAATAGATATATTTTCTGATAATATTATCTTGTCAAATGAGATTGTAGAAGGGGAAGAGGAAAGAGCCTTTTTCTCAGTTATATTTTTTAGTGCATTGTTGCAGATGAATATGTGGGTAAATGATCTGCTGGTTAGAGGCGGTATATCATGTGGGGATTTTTTCTCAGATGATAGAATGATATGGGGAAATGCTTTAATAAGAGCATATAAACTGGAAGGCCAGATTGCAATTTATCCAAGGATAATTGTTGAGCCGGAAATAGCAGATATAATTAAATTAATGATGAAACCTGATAAAGGAAGATTGTTGTGTGAAGATTTTGATGGAATATATTTTATAGATCCATTTGGAACAAATCAAAAAGAATCAGGTTTATATTTGGTTGATCAATTTATTGATGCTAATACAATCAGATTAAGGAATAGCCAGGGTAATCTAAAGATTTATCAAAAAATAAACTGGCTGCAGCAATACTTTTGTGAAAAGCGTAAGGAAATGATAGATACATAAAAGTTCATGTTTATAAAAGCCGGACCTTATGCTAAAATATCCAGAGTAGTAAAACACCCCGCCTTTTACTACGTTTTGACTACGTTTCACGGCCTCAATACGCCGCATTCTGCCCCATTTTGCCAAATCTGTGATATTTTTAACAATCTTACCGCAAACTACGACCCGCGCAAAACGCCGCAAAACACGGCAAATCAGCGCAATAAAGGAGGAAAAACCACAATGATAAAAATACTTTTCATCTGCCACGGCAACATCTGCCGCAGCCCAATCGCCGAATACGTAATGAAAGACCTAATCCAAAAAAAACATTTAGAATCCAGTTACGAAATAGCCTCAGCCGCTACCAGCACAGAAGAAATCGGCAATCCAGTATATCCGCCAGCCAGGGAAGAATTAAGACGTCATGGCATCAGCTGCAGCGGTCACCATGCAAGGCAGGTCACAAAAGCAGATTATGATTATTACGACTATCTGATAGTTATGGACCGCATGAATCTGCGGAACTTAAACCGTATTATTGGCAGCGACCCGCAGGGAAAGGTAAGCAAACTGCTCAGTTTTGCCGGGCTTTCAGGAGATATTGAAGATCCGTGGTATACAGGAGCGTTTGATGAGGTATACGATCAGATTTTAGAAGGATGCAGTGCGCTGCTTAAACAGACAGAAAAATAGATGAAAATGTTTCCAAACTGTGAAATTTAGATTAAATTGTCTTAATATCCAAAAAAAGTCATCCTGTATTTCGGATAAAATAAGAGAGACTTTAATTCTGAGCACAACATCATTAAGCAGTACTTTCAAATTTAAAAGATAATTTTTCAGAATACAGTTAAGGAGATGGATACAGGAATGAGGAAAACAGAAATGAAGAAAAAGATATGTGCAGGACTTCTGACAGCAGCCACAGCTTTTAGCCTGCTGTCAGGGCCGGCCGTAATATATGCGCAGGCACAGGACCAGGACGTGGAAGTTCCTGAGCTGGAAGAAGGCACTTATGTCAGGGGACAGGCGCTGGTGTCTATGACGACAACACAGGCTGCAGCTTTGACAAAAGAAGGAACAGCCAGTTTTGACCAGGATATTGAGGTTGAAGAGTGCTGGGAGTTTGGTGCCGCGCAGGGAGCTGGTTCTGACCGGATCAAAGATTATGTGGCGCTTGTAAGTTCTGATGAATATACGACTGAGGAACTGATGGAGATTGTTTCACAAAAGTACTATGTAGATGCAGTTGCACCAAACAGTTATGCGCATCTGTGTGATTCTGGAAAAGATACACTGTCGGATTATCAGTGGTACCTGGATGGTACAGGGGCATTGGAAACTGTCAGCAGCGGCATTCAGTTTTCCAACATGAAGGCAGAACCGTCAGCACAGCCTGTTGTAGCAGTGATTGATACAGGAGTGGATTATACAAATGAAGATATCAGGGAGTCCATGTGGGTAAATCCTTATAAAGATCAGGGACTTGACGGTATTTATGGATATGATTTTGCAAATGAAGACGATGATCCCATGGATACATTTGGCCATGGCACGCATTGTGCAGGGGTGATTGCGGCCGGGCAGAATAACGGGACTGGTATTACCGGAATCAGCAATGCGAAGATTATGGCATTAAAAGTCGCAAAGGATGGAGAGGATACGTTTGATACAGCTGGCGTGGTGAGTGCTTTTGAGTATATTATTAAAGCACAGCAGCTGGGAGTATGGGTGACCGCTGTGAACTGTTCCTGGGGCGGAGGCCATGATACCGGTGCTGTACTGGATACGCTGATAGATAAAATGGGCAGAAACGGTGCTCTGACTGTATTTGCAGCAGGAAATGATGCCATAAACTGGGATGCGGTTGCTGTGCCGATGCGTCAGACCCCGTATGATTTGAAAAGTGATTATGTTGTAATTGCGGGTGCAAGTGATGAAAATGATGACAGAGTGTATTTTTCGGATTATGGAAATACGCAGGTGGATCTGTTTGCACCAGGGGCAAATATACTTTCTACTATACATGAAGCGAAGTTTCTGCCGCAGTTTTGGGAAAAAGAGAAACGTGAACGGATGACTTCCTATTATAATACGCTCAGCAGTGCAGATGGCCTGTATACAGCGGCAGAAATAAATGGTCTGGATTCAGATTATACAGTGCGTCTTAGCTATGAACCGTATACTGGATTTTCTGATAAGGCGGACGGATGTCTGAAATATACAGTGAAAAATAACCGCAGGCCGGTTTATCCAGCCGCTGATGATGAAGCGCTTTTTATCAATGATAAGGAACAGGCTGGATTTATTTATCTGGATGTTACTTCCTGGAATCTGGATACAGATAAGACTTATTATATCAGCTGTCTGATGGCTGATAACGACGGAGAGGGTACACCGGTATGGGAAACGGCTCAAAAGGTGAGCACACCGGAAAATTCCAGGTTTATTTCAGCAGGAGGAAAGACATATCTTGCTCTGATTGGAATCAGTACCAGGAACACCAGGCCGGCAGTTTATTATATTGACAACATAGCGGTGTCTGTTGCTGATCCAAATGAGGAGGAGTTTGAAAAATGTGATCTGATGTCAGGTTCTTCCATGGCAGGCCCGATGGTGACGGCTGCAGTGGCAGTACTTAGCGCAGCGAATCCGTTTCTGGATGCAGCAGGCATCCGCAGTCTTTTGATGGAATGTACAAGGGATTCGGATACACTGGAAAATGCCTGTGTGACAGGCGGAGTTTTGGATTTGTCTAAAGCTGTTGTTCAGGCATCAGAGCTAAAGCTGAATAAAACATCGGCAAAGGTACGCTATGGAAAAACGCTCCAGCTGAAAGCCACTTTAGTGCCTGACAATGTTACGAATGCGAATGTGAAATGGACATCCAGCAATACCAGATATGCGTCTGTATCTTCCAGCGGAAAAGTAACGGTCAAAAAGGCCGGGATTGGAAAACAGGTTAAAATTACAGCAGTAACAGAGGATGGGACGAAGCTGAAAAAGACCTGTACCGTGAAAATTATAAAAGCTGCACAGTGATATGAAGTGCAGACGGTGACAATCTGCTCCCTTTTGCAGGATAAAGACAGCCTGTGCAGGGAGCAGATTTTTTGCATGAGAAAGGGAAGAGCAGGAGCGTATTTGAAAAATAAGGGCGGTTGTATCATTCACTGAAAGTATTGGCTGCCCGGACGCCAAAGAGAGCATCTGTTACTTGCGATGTTCCGCCTGCAAAAAAGAAAGGAAAAGTAATCAGGAAGAAAAGACAGCAGAAATACTTGTACTCTTCAGTCAAAATGAATATAATAGATATGGTGTGAGCTGCCAGGTATTTAGCAGACTGCTCATATTAGATAGAAGGAAGGGTGATAAATGGAGAATATACCAGCGCCAGGAGAGATTTACAGATATTTATCAGATAAAGTATACCAGGTTGTTACTACCGCCACACATGCAGAGTCGCAGGAATATATGGTTGTATATCAGGCTATGTTTGAAGATTTTGGTGTGTATGTGCTGCCTTTGTCCCGTTTTAAAAGAATGTTTCAAAAATATGAGAAAAAAAATCTGGAACGGCAGGAGAATCCGGTAAAGAAAGAAAATGGCGGGTCCAAAGAGAGTGCACAGCTGAAAAGCGGTCCGCAACAGGAAGAAAACCTGGGACTGAAAGCCGATCCGCAACACAAAGATAATCTGGGAGGGAAGAAAAGTCTGGAATCAGGACAAAATCCGGAATGGGGACAGAACCCGGAACAAGGGAAAAAAGAACCAGGGAAAGACCAGGAATGGAAGGAAAGCCAGGAACCGGGAAACAATCAGGTATCAGAGATAAAACAAAAACCGGAAGCAAATCTGAAGCTGAAAGAACATCCGGGAGAAAAAGAAACACTGGCGTCAAAAGGAAATGCGGGACTGGCAGGGAACCTGGAACAGACTTCAGATATGGAATTAAAAGGAGATCAGGAACTGAATGGGAACCAGGAAAAGAAAGAACATCCGGAACCAGAAAAAAGTGCGGGCGAGAAAAGATGGTTCAGACCGGCAGAATATCCAAGACATATACAGGCTTTAGAGAAACGGCTGGATTTTTTTGGAGAACGGCCGCATGTGCAAAGGCCGGCTGAGTCGAAACGCGCGTTCAGCCATAATGCAGCAGAAACAGACGATACCGGACCTTATAGTGAAAGGCGCCGCCGCCAGATTGAAGAACGGGAACAGCGCAGAGGGCTGTTCCGTAAATCGGAAAGGCGTGAGACAGCGACAGAAGAGCTGCAGGCAAATCCATGTCTGCTGAAATTTTTAGAGGCTGATACATATGAAGAAAAATTTCATGTGTTAAATCAGATACAGGATGAAATCACGGATCGTCTCATTGATGACATGGCAGTGGTGCTGGATGTTGTGATTCCAGAGGGGCCTTTAGCGAACCGTTATCATCAGCTCAAAGATGTCATTCTGACCAGGCAGAAGTATGAGACATCGCGTTTCCGCTGAGGGATTCAGGGCAGAAGAGCTCCTCTGCTCATCTCGCTGTTATGATAACGGCTGTCATAGGTAACATCTTCGCCGAACCAGTCCGGGGGAATAAAAGAATCAGCTTCACTTACAGAGGAAAATTCGACTTCTGCAAGTGTGATGCCTTCGAGTCTGCCGTGAAACAGATCCAGTTCAATCGTATGTGTTTCATCAAACGGAATCATGTATCGGCTTTTGGTGATCAAAAGGCCGTCTGTTTTTTCGCGCAGATGAAGATAGGCTTCTTTGGAAAGAGGTATTTCAAATTCCTGATGAGCCATCATGCCGGAAGTTTTGCATGTCAGGAAATAGGTATCGTCCATCTGGCGTATGCGGACTGCCGGGTCTGTGCATAAGTAGCCCTGCTCGATTTCATGACAGGGATACTGCTCCAGGCTGTCCGGCAGCTGTTTTGGGATAAATTTACGTTCGATTTCCATGTGTGCCTGCTTTGTTTTTTCCATGAAAGTTCTCCTTTTGCAGAATGGAAGACTGTGAAGAAATCCATCTGCCTGTTTTTATTTTGACAATAACGGATATGGAGAAAAAAGTCAATATATATGACTGGATTTTCATAAAAGCGGGCTGCAGACCGGCTTCTGGCTGAACGGTAACAAAAGTCTGAAGCAGAAATATTAATTTTTGCAGGACACGGACTGAGTGCCGTGCCTGTGCGGGTATTTGGCGGATGCCGTGAGGGCCGGATTCCGGCAGAATCTGCTGTGCTGCAGATTTGGTGCTGTGTTATCCTGCTGTGGGATATTTGAGCCAAAGCAGTGCGGAGAATTCTGCCAGGGTCTGGCATTCTGCTGACAAGGTGTACATGGAAACTGATTTCTGTCTGAATATGCGCAGGCATGTTACAAAAAATAAAAAATTCTGGAGGTAATAGAAAATGAGTAAAATTGCAGTTTTTTTTGCTGACGGGTGCGAGGAAATTGAAGGACTGACTGTGGTGGATATGCTGCGGCGGGCTAATGTGGATGTAGTCAGCGTGTCTGTTACAGGAAAACTTGAAATTCATGGTTCTCATAATATAACGTTTTTTGCGGACACCTTATTTGAAGACGCAGACATGGACAGCTTTGACGGCGCAGTGCTTCCTGGAGGAGCTGTCGGTACGGAAAATCTTGGTGCACATGAAGGAGTTGTGGCAGTGATGAAAAAGTTTGCAGAGAATGGAAAACTGACTGCAGCGATCTGCGCGGCTCCGAGTGTCCTTGGACAAAATGGAATCTTAAAAGGAAAACGTGCGACCTGTCATCCTGGATGGGAAGCAAAGCTGCCGGGTGCGGTTATTTCTGAGGAAACGGCAGTGACAGATGAAAATATCATTACAAGCCGCGGCATGGGGACAGCTATTGATTTTTCACTGGCAATTATTTCAAAACTTACAGATGAGAATACCGTATCGCAGGTACGGAAAGGTATTGTATATTAGACAGAAGATATATTGGCAGAGCCATACAGAAAAACCAGACAGTGTTAAAAAAAGTTTCTCATAAAAGTTCTTTTTTAAGCACTGCCTGGACTGCTGCAAGACTTCAGCAGTCATTGAAATAATGCTGCAATGAACAAAAAATGTATACCGGTGTGTGATTACGGACAGAAATATGCAGCGGAATTATTTTATTTTTATTTTTTTCGCACTGCTGTTTTTTCCATAATAAGTAACTCCTTTAACGGTGCGGTAGCTTCTGGCTTTTATGTAATAGGTTTTACCAGATTTTAATTTAGAAGAATTTGTCTGGTACGTCTTTTTTGAAACAGAAGCCAGTTTTTTATAACTGCCGCCTTTGGCTGAGGCGTAGCGCAGTTCATATCCGTCTGCGTCTGCAGGAAGGCTGGTTTTTATGGTAAGCTTTACTTTACTGCTTCCTGTGAGAGAAGTGATGGCAGCTGCCTTTGGAGCATTTGCATCTTTTAATGCGTCAATCAGCAGGCCGGCAATCGCTTTATGGCCTTTTACGGAAGGATGCGGGTCCAGGTTTAAAGATTTCAGGTTTTCCAGTCCTGTATCAAAATGTACATTTGTCAGTTCTTCCTGATGAAATGCCGTATATACGTCAATCAGGGTATAATCTTTAGAATCTGAAGCAAAAGCCTGATTGATTTCGCTGATATAAGTTTCAGCCATTTCACCGATTCTTGGGATGGAAGCAAACGGGTTATAAATATTTGTTACATAAATCTGAGCATCCGGTGCTTTTTCGCGCAGCGTATTTATAATTAGTTCAAGCTGCTTTGGAAATGCGGCTGCTTTTTCATGGAGCAGGGGATGATCTGCTAATTCACTCAGAAGTTCTTCTGACTGCTGGTAATATTTTAGCAGGTCAGTCAGGTCTGGATGGGGCATGGATGCTCCGTTTTTCAGCTGTTCTTCAATGACAGACGAGTCAATGGTATCAGTCTGTATGCCGAAATAATTCATTAAAATTTCGATAAATGGCAGCAGCAGGTCATTGGAGCCGACTGACACCGTGATAATGTCTGAATTCTGTAAATCATCGTCCGCCCTGCCGGATTGAAGGATCTCGATGCAGGCGCTGCTGTCGTCGCCGGTAACGGCATAATTAGAGGACTCCGTATGCAGAAAATCAGCAAGAAGAGCCTGATAGCTGTCTTTCGGGGCATATTCCTGGTCGGCGGAATAACCGTTTAATCCGTATCCGGCTGCAATGCTGTCGCCAAAAGCGGTATAGGCTGTTTTATCATCCTGTGCTGCGCCAATGGCACAAAGCGGGCCTGTGCATAAGAACATACAGGACACACAGAGTGAAACCAGCAGGGCACAGATTCTTTTTTTCATATCAGTCATATTTGAATTACCTCCTGAAATTTGAAATGGTTTATTATAAATAGGAAATGCTGCAGGAAAATTATAGCATAAAAAGGGCGGTATTTACAACCGGCTGCCAGTAATTACCATTCATAAAAAAAGCCGATTCTTCCATACTAACATCAGATAGCAGCAAGAACATTTCTGATAACAGTTCAGGCAGGCCTTAACTGTTATCCTTCCTGCTATTAAAAAAGATGAATATATATGGAGGACAATATGTCAAGTTCAAAAAATTCAAACTCAAATTCAGGCATGGCAGTACCGGAAGCAAAAGAAGCAATGAGACAGTTTAAAGAAGAAGTGGCGTCTGAATTAGGCGTAAACTTAAAGAATGGATATAATGGAGATCTGACATCCCGTGAGGCTGGCTCAATCGGCGGCGAGATGGTTAAAAAGATGATTATGAGACAGGAAGAACAGATGAGGCAGTAATCTTAAATCAGATATGCTGCATTGCAAAAAAAGATGCCCGGGAAGGACTGGGCATCTTTTTTTGTATGCATGGGAGACGTGCTGCATAGGGGAGCAGGGGGAGATGATCCGGTGCCTGAGAGGACATTCCCCAGCGTATTCACATCCAGCCGCTATCCTTTAAGGATTTTGTGAAAAAATGCTGGTAATTTAAAATACACTGTGTTATAATCTATAAATGACTGTAAATAGCTGGAATAACAGCTGGGGAAATCGCGCGAAGCGTGTTTCTTACAAGCTTTAAGGAGGAAATAAAAAGAATGAGTGTACAGGTGGAAAATTTAGAAAAAAACATGGCAAAGCTTACCGTTACGGTTTCCGCTGATAAGTTTGAAAAAGCAATGCAGGAAGCTTATATGAAGCAGAGGGGTAATATCCGCATTCCTGGTTTCCGTAAAGGCAAAGTTCCAAGGGCAATGATTGAAAAAGTTTATGGTCCGGAAGTATTTTTTGATGATGCTGCTAATCTGGTCATCAATCAGGAATACCCGGAAGCAATGGATGAGAGCGGTCTGGAAATCGTATCCCGTCCGGATATTGAAGTAACCCAGATTGAAAAAGGAAAAGAGTTTGTTTTTGTCGCTGAAGTCGCAGTAAAACCGGATGTAAAGCTCGGAGAATATAAAGGCGTTAAGGTTACAAAATCAGAAGTGGCAGTAACAGATAAAGAGATAGATGCCGAGATTGAAAATACAAGAAAAATGCAGGCACGCACAGTGGAAGTGACAGACAGACCTGTACAGGAAGGCGATACAGCTGTAATCGATTACGAAGGATTCTGCGACGGTGTTGCATTTGAAGGCGGAAAGGGTGAAAACCATGCGCTGGAAATCGGCTCACACTCCTTTATAGATACGTTTGAAGAGCAGCTGATAGGAAAAAATGCCGGAGACGAGACAGAAGTGAATGTGACGTTCCCTGAAAAATATCATTCAGCAGAGCTGGCTGGAAAACCGGCATTATTTAAAGTTAAAA
>CAJTVR010000041.1:10235-41054 GCA_910580075.1 uncultured Eubacterium sp.
ATCCATGCGGTTAAGACAAAAGAAGTGCCGGAATTAAACGATGAGTTTGTTTCGCTTGTATCAGAGTTTGAAACGCTGGATGAATATAAAGAAGACGTGAAAAAGAAGCTGTTGAAACGTAAAGAAGATGCAGCAAAGGGTGCAAAAGAAGACGAGGCAGTACAGCAGATTATCGATGCATCTGAAATGGAAATTCCGGATCCGATGATTGATATGCAGTGTGAAAACATGATTCAGGAATTTGAATCCCGCATTTCCCAGCAGGGTCTTACATTAGAGCAGTATATGCAGTTTTCCGGTTCCAGCATAGAAAAAATGAAAGATCAGGTGCGTCCGGAAGCAGTACAGCGTATTCAGAGCAGCCTGGTATTAGAGCAGATTGCAAAAGAAGAAAATGTGGAAGTAACTGAAGAAGAAATCAGTGCACAGATTGAAAAACTTGCAGCTGCTTATGGCATGCCTGGCGAAAAGATGAAAGAGTTTTTAAGCGATGAAGACAAAGAAAGCATCGAAAGAAATATTTCTGTTGAAAAAGCAGTTGCCATTATTATGGAACATGCGGTAGAAGTAGAAAAAGAAGAAAATGCAGAAAATTCAAATGAAGAAAAAGCACAGGCTGATGATGCCGAATAACAGGTAAGAAGTTTTCTGGCTAAGTCACAGCAGGTGATGAATAGACAGTGTTCAGGCAGGGCTTTAAGCTGGTTTTATCTGTCTGGATACTGCAGCAGTGTAAGTATGCGGACGCAGGCTGACAGATTGGCTGAAAATCAAGCCGTCCGTGAGAACATGGAGGAATCAGTATGAGTTTAGTACCTTATGTCATTGAGCAGACAAGCCGGGGCGAGCGCAGTTATGACATTTATTCCCGCCTGTTAAAGGACAGGATTATATTCCTTGGGGAAGAGGTAAATGAAACAACGGCAAGCATTACGGTAGCACAGTTGTTATTTTTAGAATCAGAAGACCCGGGTAAGGATATTCATCTGTACATTAATTCTCCGGGCGGAATGGTAACTGCCGGGCTGGCAATTTATGATACTATGCAGTACATCAAGTGTGATGTGTCCACAATCTGTATCGGACTTGCGGCAAGCATGGGTGCATTTTTGCTAGCCGGCGGTGCAAAGGGCAAGCGTATGGCGCTGCCGAATGCTGAGATTATGATTCACCAGCCGTCCGGCGGTGCCAGGGGCCAGGCTACGGAGATTCAGATCGCAGCAGAAAATATTTTGAAAACAAAGAAAAAGCTGAACGAAATGCTTGCAGCAAATACAGGCAAGCCGGTAGAGGTCGTTGCACAGGATACAGAACGTGACCATTTTATGGATGCGAAAGAAGCGTTAGAGTACGGCCTGATTGACAGCATAGTGACGAATCGTGAGAAAGAATAGGTTAAAGAGGGGTGACGTAATGGCAGGCAAAAGCAGCGACGGCAAAGTAAGGTGTTCCTTTTGCGGCAAGCCGCAGGAACAGGTACGAAAGCTGATTGCCGGACCGAATGGAGCATACATCTGTGATGAGTGTGTAGATATCTGTTCTGAGATTATTGAAGAGGAATTTGCGCGCGAAGAGGCAGAGATGGAAGAAACAGAAACGGAAATTGAAACTCCGTTTGAGATAAATCTTCAAAAACCGGAAAAATTAAAAGCCTTTCTGGATGATTATGTCATCGGGCAGGATGAAGCAAAAAAAGTGTTATCTGTTTCCGTATACAATCATTATAAGCGGATTCTTGCTGACACGGAGCCGGATGATGTGGAACTGCAGAAGAGCAATATACTCATGCTTGGACCGACCGGATCCGGTAAAACTCTGCTTGCACAGACCCTGGCAAGAGTTTTAAATGTTCCGTTTGCCATTGCAGATGCGACGACACTGACAGAAGCAGGCTATGTCGGAGAAGATGTTGAAAATATACTTCTGAAGCTGATCCAGGCAGCAGAGTATGACATAGAACGTGCCCAGTACGGCATCATATATATTGACGAAATTGACAAGATTACAAAAAAATCGGAAAATGTATCAATTACAAGGGATGTTTCCGGCGAAGGCGTGCAGCAGGCATTACTGAAAATTTTAGAAGGAACAAATGCGTCTGTTCCGCCTCAGGGCGGCAGAAAACATCCGCAGCAGGAACTGATTCAGATTGATACGACAAATATTCTCTTCCTTTGCGGCGGAGCCTTTGACGGGCTCGAAAAGATTATTGAAACCAGGATGGACCAGAAATCAATTGGTTTCAATGCGAAGATTTCGGAAATTTCAGAAAAAAGCATCACAGATGCGTTAAAACACACAATGCCTCAGGATCTGGTGAAATTCGGACTGATACCGGAATTTGTAGGACGCGTGCCGGTTATGGTTTCTCTGGATTCCTTAGACAAAACCGCGTTAAAACGGATTCTGACAGAGCCGAAAAATTCACTGATCAAGCAGTACTGCAAGCTGTTTGCATTAGACGGCATAGATCTGGAATTTAAAGAGGATGCAATAGAGGCAATTGCAGATAAATCGTTAGAAAGAAAGACCGGGGCGAGGGGGCTGCGTGCTATTATGGAAAGTACGCTGATGGATCTGATGTACAGGATTCCGTCTGATGATATGATCACCAAGTGTACGATTACAAAAGAGGCAGTAGATAAAACCGGTGAGCCGCTGATTGAATATAAGAGCGCTTAGAATGGCTGCAGTACACACCGTATTCTGCAATAACGGCTGTGTACTGTCATAGGAGGAGAACCAGAAGCGGGTCTCCTCTTTTTGTTATAGAATTATAAATTTAATAATATCGGGCTAAAGACCAGAAGTGAGGAAAGCAGTTATGTGTGAAATAATGAAAATAATGCCGGCAGTGCCTCTGCGCGGCATGGTAATTCTCCCGGGAATGATCGTTCATTTTGACATCAGCAAACCGCATTCGGTCCATGCAGTAGAAGAGGCTATGCAGAAGGATGAAAAAATTTTCCTGATCACCTTAAAGAATCCAGGTGCGGATATGCCCGAAGCAGATGATTTCTATGAAGTCGGCGTGATTGCTAAAATAAAACAGCTGATTAAAATGCCAAATCATATTGTGCGGGTGCTGGTCGAAGGCATAGAACGTGCAGGATTGCAGGAAATTGTGCAGAACTCGGATTATTACATGGTGCAGGTCATGCGCTATGACAAAGAGGCAGAAGGAGAAGTGATGCCTCAGGCGCTGGAAGCGATGTTAATGAGCATGAAAGAAAATATCCGCAGTTACTGCGAGCTGAATCCGCGTACGGGGCGTGATTTCTTAAAACAGATTGAAGAAACAGATCAGGCAGATGTTCTCATTGACATGGCAGCAAACAGCATGCCGTTTCATTACGAGCATAAACAGCAGATTTTGTCGGCAGTGAATCTGGTACAGCGTTATGAAGTGTTTGTAGGTATTCTGCTGAATGAAATAGAAGTCATTGCCATTAAAAATGATTTTCAGACAAAACTAAAAAATGCAGTTGATAAAAATCAAAGGGAATATATCCTGCGGGAACAGATGCATTTAATACGGGAGGAGCTTGGAGAAACAAATACTGATTCTGACATTGAAAAATTCCGCTCTAAAACTAACAAACTCAAAGCAGACAAAGAAGTAAAGGACAGGCTGTATGAAGAAATCAGCCGTTTTCAAAACCTTCCCGTCAGCTCTTCGGAAAGTGCAGTCGTCAGAGGCTATATCGAGACACTGTTAGAGCTGCCGTGGAATAAATGTTCAAAGGACCATAAAGATATCAAAAATGCAGAACGGATTTTAAACAAAGACCATTACGGCATGGAAAAGGTCAAGGAGCGTGTGCTGGAATTTCTCGCTGTGCGCAGTCTGACCAGTAAAGGGGACAGCCCGATTATCTGTCTGGCAGGGCCTCCGGGAACAGGAAAGACCAGTATTGCAAAGTCGGTCGCATCTGCGCTGGATAAAAAATATGTCCGTATCTGCCTCGGAGGCGTCCGGGACGAAGCAGAAATACGCGGCCATAGAAAGACTTATGTAGGAGCTATGCCAGGGCGTATTGTAACGGGACTAAAAAGTGCCGGCGTGAAAAACCCTCTGATGCTTCTGGACGAAATAGACAAACTTGGCAGCGATTTCAAAGGTGACCCGGCGTCTGCTCTGCTGGAAGTGCTGGACAGCGAACAGAACAGCCGCTTCAGCGACCATTATGTGGAAGTGCCGGTGGATTTATCAGAGGTCATGTTTATTGCAACGGCCAATGACGTCGGAAATATACCGAGACCGTTATTAGACCGCATGGAAATCATTGAAGTATCCAGCTATACAGAAAATGAAAAGCTGCATATTGCCAAAGAGCATCTGCTGGCAAAGCAGATTAAGAAAAACGGTCTGAAACCGGATCAGCTTTTCATCAGCGACAAAGCGCTGGCAAAGATCATCAGCGGCTATACAAAAGAAGCGGGCGTCCGCAGCCTGGAACGCAAAATCGGCGCAGTCTGCCGCAAAGCAGCCAGGATAATTTATGAAAAGGAAAAAGAATGCGTACGCGTCACCGGAAGCAATCTGGAAAAATTCCTGGGCATTGTCCGCTATACGCCGGAATCGATCAATGAAAAAGATGATGTCGGTGTTGTCCGCGGCCTGGCATGGACAAGCGCCGGCGGCGTAACGCTGGAAGTAGAAGTAAACTGCATGCCGGGAAAAGGCGAGATGAAGCTGACAGGAAAGCTGGGCGATGTGATGAAGGAATCGGCAATGGCAGCATTAAGCTGTGTCCGTTCCCTGGCCGAGGATTACCGCATCGAAGAAGATTACTTTACAAAGCATGAATTTCATATCCATATCCCGGAAGGCGCAACGCCAAAAGACGGTCCGTCTGCAGGCATTACAATGGCAGTGGCCATTCTCTCAGCTGTGACAGGCATTCCGGTCTATGCCAATGTGGCAATGACAGGCGAAATTACGCTGCGGGGAAGAGTACTTCCGATCGGAGGTTTAAAAGAAAAGCTGCTTGCGGCAAAAAATGCCGGTATTCAAACCGTCTGTGTGCCGAAAAAGAATGAAAAAGATTTGTCGGAAATTGATGATGAAATTACAAAAGGCTTAAATATTCAGCTCGTAGAGCAGATTCGGGAAGTTCTGGATATATCGTTTGTAAAAACAGGTCATGAGTAAAAGAGGCAGCATCATCAGAGTGGAAAGTATCGTACAGCAGCTGTGGGAAGCAGATGGAAAGACTGAACTGGAACCAGGGCAGAAACCGGTCAGAAACAGCCTGTGAGCAGCGGTGCAGTATAAACTGGCCGGAAAACAGCCTGTGAGCAGCGGTGCAGTATATAACTGGCCGGGAAACAGTCTGTTAGCAGCAGGCAGTATAAATTGTCAGAAGAATGGCTGCCAGCAGCAGTGCAAAATGCGGCAGAACAACAGAGGCTGTGAAGTAACAGACAGACTGAGTGAGCAGAGGAGAATTGTATGATTATTAGAAATGCAGAACTGGAAACTGTGTGCGGCGTGACAAGCAGGATACCGGAACATGAACTGCCGGAGATTGCATTTGCGGGGAAGTCCAATGTAGGGAAATCATCTCTGATTAATGCCCTGATGAACCGCAAGTCTTTAGCCAGAACTTCTTCACAGCCAGGGAAGACACAGACCATTAACTTTTATAATATTAACAGATTTATGTATCTGGTTGACCTTCCTGGATATGGTTTTACGAAAGCGCCTGAATCAGAACGTGTAAAATGGGGTAAAATGGTAGAAAGATACCTGCATGCGTCCAGACAGCTGAAGTCGGTATTTCTTCTGACGGATATCCGCCATAAGCCGTCGGCGAATGACAAAAAGATGTATGACTGGATGATTTACCAGGGATTCCGCCCGATGATTGTCGCTACAAAGCTGGACAAACTGAAACGCTCGCAGGTGGCAAAATCTGTCAGAGACATCCGGGAAGGACTCGGGATGCGTGAGGAAGATATCCTGATACCGTTTTCGGCGCAGACAAAGCAGGGACGGGATGAAATCTGGCAGGTTATGGATGAACTGACAGGATGGGAGGAACCAAAGAAGGAGGCCGGAAAGGAAAGAGCAGGACATTGAAAAATAAGTATGTATTTGTAACAGTCATGCTTTTGACACTGATGTCAGCAAGCATTTTTCTGACCAGTCTTTATGTCCGGCATGACCGGTCTGGGAATGCGCATCAGTTTCAGGCTGTAACATCTTTCTATCCGGTATATATTGCTGCCCGTAATATTATCGGAGACTGCAGCGGTGTTACACTGGTAAATTTAAGTGAACCGCAGACAGGCTGTATGCACGATTATCAGCTGACAGCAGAAGATATGAAAAAACTCTCCCAGGCAGATGTGTTTATTGTAAATGGTGGCGGCATCGAAAATTTTCTGGCGGAAACCGGTACGCAGTATCCGGATCTTCAGATGATTTACGCCAGTGAACGGCTGGAGCTGCTGGATGACAACGCACATGCCTGGATGAGTGTAAAAGACTATATGGTCCAGGTACAGACGATAGCAGACGGGCTTGCCAGGGCTGACAAAAGCCACGGGGATGTGTATCAGAAAAACTGTGCAGATTATCTGAAAAAACTGGAGGTACTGCGCCAGCGCCAGGAAGAAACCGCGCAAAAATATGCGTCTTTGGATGCTGTAATTTTTCACGAAGCATTCGAATATATGGCCAGAGATTTTCAGTTAAGGGTACAGGGAAGCATGGATCTGGATGAAGAACGCCAGGTCAGTGCCGGCGAGGTGGCAGATATTTTAGCACAGATTCGTGAGCACGGGGTAAAAATCATTCTGGCAGAAGAACTGTATGGAAAACGCATGTGCGAGACAGTGAGCAGGGAAATGCCGGATGTACATGCAGTTTATCTGGATACCTGTGTGCGGGGAAACTATGAGGCGGACAGTTACCTGAAAGCGATGGAGGAGAATCTGCTGCGGCTGGAAGAAGCATTTGATTATGCGCAGAGTTATATATAGGATTCCCGGACGCCGGGCGGAGAAACTTTTTCCTTTTTCTGTTCGCAGGCGGAACAGAAAAAGGAAAACGTGTCTCTTCCCAGCGTCCGGATCAATTATCCGAAGAAACTGTCTGTATTTAAATTCCGCATACGAAGGAGCGGCTTTAATAATGAGAAAAATAATAAAACCCTGCGGGCTTCACTGCATAAAAATCAGTCACTTAGGTGTAACCATCGGCTCCCAGGAAATTTTAACAGATATTAATCTCCATATTCACTGCGGTTCGCTGAATGCAGTCGTCGGAAAAAACGGAGCCGGTAAATCTACGCTGGTAAAGGCAGTGCTGGGAGAACTTCCCTATACGGGCAGTATAGCATTTAAAGACAGGGAAGACGGCAGGGTGCAGAAACTGAAAATCGGCTATGTACCGCAGAATCTGATGATTGAAAAACACACGCCTGTCAG
Organism: uncultured Eubacterium sp.; assembly: GCA_910580075.1. Taxonomy (GTDB): domain Bacteria; phylum Bacillota; class Clostridia; order Lachnospirales; family Lachnospiraceae; genus Eubacterium_J. Next base: position 17,673 of record CAJTVR010000041.1, read on the forward strand.
TGTTTATGACCTGATCGCCAGCTATCAGTCGCATGTTCCGGTATTTCTTCATAAAAAGAAACGCCTTTATCAGGAGATTCAGGAGAGCCTGAAAGTATTTGAAGCAGATACTCTTATAGACAAGCAGGTATGCAGCCTGTCCGGCGGAGAGCTTCAGCGGGTACTGCTGACACTGGCTGTGATGGATGAGCCGAATCTGCTGCTGTTAGACGAGCCGGTATCCGGAATTGACCAGAATGGAATGGAGCTTTTTTACCGGCTGATCGACTATCTGAAGCGGAATTTTGATCTGGCAGTGATTTTGATTTCGCATGATTTAGACTATGTGGCAAAGTATGCAGACTGGGTGATACTGCTGGATAAGACAGTTCTCAAACAGGGCACAGTCAAAGAGGTTTATGGCAGCAGCCAGTTCAGGCAGGTGTTTGGAGATACGGGGGTATATTTGTGATTCGTTTTTTTACGGAATGGCTGCAGTATGATTTTATGATAAATGCATTTGTGGCAGTTTTAATTATCTCGCCGCTGTTTGGGATACTTGGAACCATGATTGTGGAACGCAAAATGGCTTTCTTTTCCGATGCGCTTGGGCATTCTGCTCTGACAGGAATTGCCATAGGCGTACTGCTCGGAGCAGCAGATACAGAAATTCCCATGATGCTGTTTGCAGCCGCATTTGCTTTGCTGTTAAACAAACTGAGCAGTACGGGGATTGCGGCAAATGATACGCTTATTTCTGTATTTTCCAGCTGCAGCATCGCAGCCGGACTTGCGATTTTATCAAAAGGCGGCAATTTCAGCCAGTATTCCAGCCTGCTGGTCGGGGATATTCTGAGTATTTCACATGCTGAAATCGTATATCTGGCAGTGATTTTTGCAGTCACGCTTATATTCTGGTTTTTTTGCTTTAACAGCCTTCATGCAGCGGGATTTCACAGGACACTTGCAAAAAGCAGGCATATACCTGTGCGGCTGATGGAAAATCTGTTTGCTGTCCTGACTGCGCTGACGGTGACGGTCTCAATTAAGTGGGTGGGCATTCTGATTATTAATGCACTGCTGATTCTGCCCGCAGCTTCAGGGCGGAATATATCGGAAAATTTGAGGGAATACCACTTGTTTTCAGTTATTTTTTCGGTTTTCTCTGGAATTTTCGGACTTTTGGTTTCCTATTTTACAAATGTGGCTACAGGACCGGTCATTGTGATCTTTGCGTCCATGATTTATTTTGCAACTTATCTGTATGGCAGCAGAATCCAATAGACAACGGCGCACAAGTGGTGTATACTAAGTAGGAGAACTAATGGCAGCAATGAAAAATGGACTGTGCCGGTGTTGCTGCGAAATCAGAGTATGCGTTGAAAATAGGGTGAGAGAGAATGAGATTTAAGAGGATTAACATGGATACGGTGCGCTGCATTGTATCAGAGACAGAACTGATTGAAAACGGGCTGCAGATGGATGATTTTTTACAGAATGACGGGAAGACAGAAGAATTTTTACGTAAAATAGTTTCTATGGCAGAAGAAGAAGTTGGCTTTAAAGTACAGGGAGGACCATTGTCCGTGCAGGTTGCAGTACTGCCGGAACACTCGCTGGCTCTGACATTTTCTGAACGTCCTGACAGTAATATCCTGAATATCCTGCAGAATTTAAAGTCTGCAGTCGACAGTCTTTCAAATCTTGGCAGCCGGACAGAAGACAGCGGCCAGGAGGAGGAACAGCAGAAGGAAGAAGATACGCTGGTAGATGGATTTGACAAGAGACTGTATTTACTTGGGTTCCAGAGTATGGACCAGATCATTACATATGCAAAATCAATCGTATTAGAAGAGCCGGTAGTAAGCAGTGTATACCGCATGAAGGAACATGGTGCGGTCAGATATTACCTGCTGATTGAACGCAACGGGCTTGGAGACAAAGAAATCTGCAGAGTTATCAGCGCTTCTGTGGAATTTATGGAAAATGCTTCGGCAGATGCTCATAAGGCGGCATTTTTGAGAGAACATGGAACATGTGTGCTGGAAAAAGATGCTTTGGAGATATTACAAAAGCTGTAAGTCCGGCATTATAAAAAGGCGGCAGACAGCATCTGAGGCAGGAGTACTGTCAGATGAGAGGCATATTGGAGACTGGTTCCTTGAAAGATGATGGGGCTGGCGCATTAAGCGAAACAGATACAGGATATAGTATAAAACAACGGTCTGAACTATATTTTGTTTCGTTTCTCTTAATGTGACAGCTCCTTTTTACAGTGCCAGGCTGCTGTGTACCGGTTTATTTCCGGTATTAACTGTCTAATCCAAGCGGTGGAGTCTGGTCATTTGTGATTTCATACCACTCGTCATTATACCAGATATATGCCTTATCAATACAGACCCATGTAAAAGTCAGTTCCCCGTCGTTGATATGAAACTGATAGGATGTTCCGCCGCTATATATTTTATTTGGCGTTTCTTCTTCAGCGTATGTCCTATGCTTCAATGAAAGTTCAGCAAGCCATGTGTTCAGTTCCTCCGTTTGTTCCTGTGTCAGTTCCCATGGTTCTAAGTCACTGCCATTATAAAAACCGCTTACCTCAATGCTTGTGATTTTCTCAGGAATTGCATCACCAAATACCGGGTCCGTATCCTCCCTGGAACAGCCAGTGACCATACCGCATAGTAAAATAGTTATTGTCAGTATGATTAAACCGATTTTTTTCATTTACATAACCTCCTGATAAAAATTGTTCAATTTCGGAATGCTGTTGAGGATCGGCATGTTCGGCAGTACATCACTCGTGTACATGTGATTTAACGGCTTCACTGACAGCCTGGGCAATACGCGGGTCAAACGGTTCCGGCATGATAAATTCATCGCACAGCTCATCGTCTGATACCAGTCCGGCAATGGCGGCAGCGGCAGCCAGTTTCATTTCTTCTGTAATCTGTCTGGCACGGCTTTCAAGTGCGCCTTTAAAAATGCCCGGAAATGCTGCAACGTTATTTACCTGGTTCGGGAAATCGCTTCTGCCAGTTCCGATAATGCGCACACCGGCAGCTTTTGCTGCATCCGGCATGATTTCCGGTACTGGATTTGCCATTGCAAACAGGATGGAATCTTTATTCATGGAAGCTGCCATTTGCGGTGTTACGATATTCGGAGCAGAGACGCCGACAAAAATATCTGCGTCTTTTAATGCGTCGGCAAGCGTACCGGAGGCATTTTCCAGATTTGTATAGGCTGTCATTTCCTTCTGCATCCAGTTTAAGTCCGGGTAATCTTTTCCGATGATGCCATGGCGGTCGCACATGGTGATCTGTTCAAAGCCGTAAGACAGCAGCAGCTTTGTAATTGCAATCCCTGCAGACCCGGCTCCATTTACGACAACTCTGCAGTTTTCTTTCTTCTTACCCGTTATTTTCAGGCTGTTTATAATACCTGCAAGCACAACAATGGCCGTACCATGCTGGTCGTCATGAAAGACAGGAATATCCAGCATTTCTTTTAAACGTGTTTCGATTTCAAAACAGCGCGGTGCAGAAATATCTTCCAGATTAATTCCGCCAAAACCTGGCGCAATATTTTTAACAGTCTGAATGATTTCCTCTGTATCCTGTGTATCCAGACAGAGCGGAACGGCATTGACATCAGCAAATTCCTTAAACAGCACGCATTTGCCTTCCATTACAGGCATTGCGGCAAAAGGCCCGATATTTCCAAGGCCGAGTACAGCGCTTCCGTCAGATACAACGGCTACGGTATTAGACTTTATGGTATATGTGTAGGCCAGGGACTGATCCTGTGCAATCAGCCTGCAGGGTTCAGCAACGCCGGGAGTATAAGCAATGGCCAGGTCTTCCCGTGTTTTTACAGGTGTTTTCGATACAGTTTCTAATTTTCCATTCCACTTTTTGTGCATCTGAATGGATTTTTCTTTTTGATCCATAATCATTATCTCCATTCTGCCGGTTTTTGGGCAATTATCATGTTCATACGGCCTGTGCAGCGAAGAGCAAAGACCATATGAACAGTTATCATCATATCATGAGGAATTTGAGAAATCAATAAAAAGGTCTTCCTATTTTCCAAAGAATGGTGTATAATGTGTTTCATCATGTGCTGCAGTCCGGTTTATACTTTATAAAGAGACAGATTTTCAGCAACCGGATGCCGTTACAGCTCGTGCCGCAGGTGAGGCTGCAGCAGTCATGTATCTATGGTCAGATTGAATTCACAGTTTGTTCAAACAGACTTCAGCGATTTTATGACGTTCGGATTATTGAATCCCAGAATTACGAAGAATGAGAATAGGAGAATTTGAATGAGGGAAAAATATGAAACATTATCTTTGGCAGTGCTTCGGGAGCTTGCGAAGGCACGGGAGTTAAAAGGCGTTACCGGATTAAAGAAAGCAGACTTGATAGACAGGATGGTCGCAGAAGACGAAAAGCTCAGAGAGCAGAATGAGCAGTCAGAGGCTGAAAAGGAGTCTGCAAAGCCGGTGGAGGAAGAAGTGCAGAAAGAAGAGCCTGTAAAACAGGACAAGCCTTTAAATACAGAACGGACAGACAGACAGAGCAGGATAGAAAAGACAGACAAAACGGAACGGACAGAAGGCCAGACACAGAACCAGCAGCGTGAAATGCGTCCGCGCAGGGCAGAAGGAGAAAACAGGGACGATATTAATTCTGAACTTGACAGCGGAGTGACAGCAGACGGCATTTTAGAAGTTATGCCGGACGGGTATGGATTTATCAGATGTGAAAATTATCTGCCGGGCGAGCATGACGTATATGTGTCGCCGTCCCAGATTCGCCGTTTCGGACTGAAAACCGGGGATATTATAAGGGGAAATACAAGAATTAAAACGCAGGGTGAGAAATTCAGCGCACTGCTTTATATTACGACTATTAACGGCTATCATCCGTCAGTAGTTGCCCAGAGAAGAAATTTTGAAGACCTGACGCCGATTTTTCCAAATGAAAGGCTGCGTCTTGAAACAAACCGGACGACGACTTCCATGCGGATTGTAGACCTGGTATCACCAATCGGCAAAGGGCAGCGAGGCATGATTGTTTCACCGCCAAAAGCAGGAAAGACGACGCTGTTAAAACAGATTGCCCAGGCAGTAAAAGTCAATAATCCGGAAATTCATCTGATTATCCTTCTGATTGACGAGCGTCCGGAGGAAGTAACAGACATAAAAGAAGCGATTGAAGGCAATAATGTGGAAGTTATTTATTCTACATTTGACGAACTCCCGGAACATCATAAGCGCGTATCTGAAATGGTTATTGAACGTGCAAAGCGCCTTGTAGAACATAGACACGATGTTTTAATTCTGTTAGACAGTATCACCCGTCTGGCAAGAGCGTATAATCTGACCGTTCCGCCAAGCGGGCGTACTCTTTCCGGCGGTCTTGACCCGGCAGCTCTTCATATGCCGAAACGTTTCTTTGGTGCAGCCAGAAATATGCGTGAAGGAGGCAGCCTTACAGTACTTGCATCCGCACTGGTAGACACCGGAAGCAAGATGGACGATGTTATTTACGAAGAATTTAAAGGAACCGGCAATATGGAACTCGTGCTTGACCGTAAATTATCCGAAAAAAGAGTATTCCCGGCAATCGACATCGTAAAATCCGGCACAAGAAGAGAAGATCTGCTCCTGGACAGAGAAGAACGCGAAGCAGTAGACATTATGCGCAAAGGAATTAACGGAATGAAGACAGACGAAGCAGTAGAAAATATTCTGAATATGTTTACACATACAGGAAATAACAGAGACTTCATACAGCTGATAAAAAAACGCAGAGTCTGAAAATAACCAGCCGCATACGGCATTGTGTCGTAAAACCTGCCAGTCCTTTCTCTTTTTTCGCAGCCTGCAAAAATTTCAAAATAAAATATGGAAAACCCCTTGCATATAAAATACGAATATGCTACTATTATATAGCTGTTAATTTTTCGGGCAACATAGATTGATTATGATACATGCGAGGTGAAAACAATGAAAACAGACATTCAGCCAGAATACTATCAGGCAACCGTTACATGTAACTGTGGCAACACATTCGTGACAGGTTCGACAAAAAAAGAGCTTCACGTTGAAATTTGTTCCAAATGTCATCCGTTCTACACCGGCCAGCAGAAGGCAAGCCAGGCTCGTGGACGTATTGAACAGTTCAATAAGAAATATGGCATGAAATAGAACACGAAATGAGGCAGATAAGGTTGAGGTTGTGAAATCTCAACCTTTTTTACGATTGCGTAGCTGAGTGTTCCAGGAGGGCTTATGAAATATTCCGGAATCGGCGGACAGGCTGTCATGGAAGGCGTTATGATGAAAAACGGCGGACAGTATGCAGTTGCCGTGCGAAAACCTGACGGGGAGATTATAGTAGATACGAAAGACTATAAAGGCATTCTGCCGTTTGGGATACTAAAAAAGATTCCGTTTCTGCGTGGAATTGTAAATTTTATCGAATCGCTAGCACTTGGAATGAAGACACTGATGTATTCTGCATCTTTTTATGAAGAGGAAGAAGACACAAAAAGCGAAGCGAAAGAAGCATTTGTAATGGGAGTTACGATGGTAATTTCTGTGGTGGCGGCAGTTGTGATCTTTATGCTGCTTCCGTATTTTATCTCATCGTTTTTTGCTGAGTTTATTAACTCCCATGCAGTACTTGCGGTTTTAGAAGGAATCCTTCGCATGGCGATATTTTTTACATACATTCTGGTAATCTCCCGCGTGGAAGATATACAGAGGGTGTTCATGTATCACGGTGCGGAACATAAATGCATAAACTGTATTGAACATGGTATGGAACTGAATGTGGAAAATGTAAAGAAAAGTTCCAGACTGCACAAACGGTGCGGAACCAGTTTTTTGTTTCTTGTTGTATGCATTAGCATTATCTTTTTTATTTTTATCCGTACAGATTCCGGTCTGATGCGGATTGTGATACGATTGATATTAGTACCAGTCATTGCAGGATGTGCATATGAATTTATCCGTCTGGCAGGAAAAAGCGATAACGCCCTGGTCAGTCTTTTAAGCAGGCCCGGCCTGGCTTTGCAGAAACTGACGACAAGAGAACCGGATGATTCTATGATTGAGGTTGGAATTGCATCTGTTGAGGCTGTATTTGACTGGAAAGCATATATAAAGGAGAACTGGAAGTCATGACGCGTCAGTGTATCTGTCCTGGCGAAGGAGGGAAGGGACCGCATGAATTATCGTGATGCAACAGAGTGGGGAAGCACGGTATTAGATCAGGCCGGCGTTACAGAGTCAAAACTGGATGCCTGGCTGCTGTTAGAAACCGTGTGTAAAATTAACCGCACTTTTTATTATTCCCATTTGGAAGAAGCAATGACGCTGGAACAGCAGTCTGAGTATGAGATTGCTATCCGCAAGCGCGCGGAGCGGATTCCGCTGCAGTATATTACAGGCGAGCAGGAATTTATGGGGTTAAATTTTAAAGTAAATTCAAATGTGCTGATTCCAAGGCAGGATACGGAAACGCTGGTAGAAGAAACATTGAAAATCTGTCAGCCGGGCATGCGGATTTTGGACCTTGGCACCGGTTCCGGGTGTATTGTCATCAGCATTATGAAAAATGCCCATGGCATGACGGCGGCAGGAAGCGATATCTCCAAGCAGGCACTTTTGGTTGCAAAAGAAAATGGGAAGCTGCATGAAGTAGATATCGAGTGGATACGGAGTAATCTGTATGAAAATATAAGCGGACGTTTTGACCTGATTGTCTCAAATCCGCCTTATATTGCGCAGTCGGATATGCTAAAGCTGATGCCGGAGGTTCGTGATTTTGAGCCTGCCGGGGCGCTGGACGGCGGTGTGGACGGTCTGGATTTTTACCGTCTGATTATTGCACAGAGCAGGGACTACCTGAATCAGGACGGTTACCTTTATCTGGAAATCGGCTATGACCAGGGGCCTGCAGTAACAAATATGATGTGCGCCGCAGGATACCGGGAAGTGTCTGTCATTAAAGACCTGGCGCGGCATGAAAGAGTTGTAAAAGGACGCATATAATCCTGGCCGGCGTTGCGGCGTCCTCGAAAGGCTGTCACAATATATGACACTGGGTGTGCGCACAGTAATCTGATAGGAAATCTGGAGGAAGAACATGTTTGATAAGTTAGAGGATTTACTGCTTCGGTATGAGGAGGTTATGAACCAGCTCAGTGAGCCGGACGTGGCAAATGATACAGGCCGTTTTCGCAGCCTGATGAAAGAGCAGAGCAGTCTTGCGCCGATTGTAGAAGCATATGGAAACTATAAAAAGACAAAACAGAATATTGAAGACAGTCTTCTGATGCTGGAAGAAGAATCTGATGACGAGCTGCGGGAGCTTGCGAAAGAAGAACTGAATGAATCCAAAGCAAAAGTCACAGAATTAGAAAATCAGCTGAAAATACTGCTGCTGCCAAAAGACCCGAATGATGATAAAAATGTCATTGTAGAAATCCGTGCAGGTGCCGGCGGTGACGAGGCTGCGCTGTTTGCAGCAGAAATTTACCGGATGTACGTGCATTATGCAGAAAGCTGCCGCTGGAAAATAGAAACACTGGAAATCGAAGAAATCGGAATCGGAGGCATGAAGTCTGTAAACTTTATGGTATCCGGGCAGGGAGCTTATTCCAGGCTGAAATTTGAATCCGGCGTTCACCGGGTCCAGCGTGTGCCGGAAACGGAGTCCCAGGGGCGGATTCATACATCTACGATTACAGTCGCTGTTATGCCGGAAGCAGAGGAAGTAGATGTCCAGATTGATGAGAAAGATATCCGCATCGACGTGATGCGTGCATCCGGAAACGGCGGGCAGTGCGTCAATACGACAGATTCTGCAGTGCGTCTGACCCATTATCCGACAGGAATTGTCATTTACAGCCAGACAGAGAAATCACAGCTGCAGAATAAAGAAAAAGCATTTGCCCTTTTGCGGGCCAAACTGTATGACCTGGAACTGCAGAAACAGCAGGACGCAGAATCCCAGGCACGCCGCAGCCAGATTGGAACCGGCGACCGTTCGGAGAAAATCCGCACCTATAATTTTCCACAGGGGCGCGTGACAGATCACCGGATTAACCTGACACTGTATAAGCTGGATAAGATTATGAACGGTGATATCCAGGAGATTATTGATGCCTGCATCGCAGCCGACCAGGCAATCAGGCTAAGCAAATTAAATGAAGAACAGGCGTAGCAGCCTGACAGACTGCCGGAAGGAAAGACATAAAGATTCAGCAGCCGGCAGTCTGAAAATCAGACAAAAACCCTGAGCATCTGTCCGTGAGCAGGAATAAGGGGACACAGCACTTTTCGAACAATCACATTACAATTTATTTTTCAGTAATTCTTTTTCTTACATTCAAATTTTTTCCATTATAAAATAAAGAGACTTAGAAGCAGCCAGGAGCTGATATTCCAGCAGTTTATCACGGCAGCTTATTAACAGATTAAACGTAAGGCTGGATTTTATTCCCATAAATCTGTGTATGGAGAAAGAAATATCTTTCTTAAATTGAACATTTTTTTAGTAAATGATATAATTTAGCTAACTTATATGTCTGCCCGGATGCCATTTTCCAGAAATATTCCGAAATACGGAAGGCAGTCTTTTATTTTTCCGCAGCCAGACATCAGACACCGTTGTGCACGCTCTGCCAGTATGATGCTTACCCTTCCGCAGCCAGGCAGAGCAGGACGTCTGCCCTTGTCACAGGCAGCCGGAAGCCGTGCTTTGCAAGTCCTGAAAACGGAAGCCAGGCATACACGTAAAATTCATCCGGTTACCAGCCAGGCAGAGAAATGTTTTCCTTTTTCTGTGACTCCGAAGAACAGTTAGAAATTCTTAATTTTCTGCCCGATACACAGGATTTGGGGCCACTGCCTGCCGCAGCAGAAAACATGGAAGCCCCAAAAGATGCCTGCCAGTGCCGCTGCATAAAGCATACCAAAACGCCAGGGCATCAGGCACCGGTCCGTCCGATGCCATAGAACTATCGCAGAAAATTTAGAAGTTCTTACTGTTCGGAGGCGGAACAGAAAAAGGAAAACATTTCTCTGCCTGGCGTTCGGGAATCCCATACGTTCGGATGGTGGATCATTTATAGCAAACAGCCCTCCCAGGGTTTCGCGCAGCGCGCATAAAACTTCGGCAGCAGCCATAAAAAAGGAGAAAAAGTATGTCACTACAGTTTATCACAGGCAATTCCGGCAGTGGAAAATCCACATGGCTTTATGAGCATATGATTAAAGAAGCAGGAAAGTATCCGCAGAAAAATTTCCTGTATCTTGTACCGGAGCAGTTTACGATGCAGACGCAGAAAGAATTTATCGACCGCCACCCTTCCCATTCGATTTTAAATATAGACGTCCTGAGCTTTGAGCGTCTTGCTTACCGTGTATTTGACGAACTAGGCATGATGGATGTCCTTGTACTGGAAGAAACAGGCAAAAACCTGGTGCTTCGCAATGTAGCGCTTCAAAAAGAACACAGTCTGTCGCTGCTGGGAGGAAGCATACGTAAAACCGGATATATCAGTGAAATCAAATCTCTCATTTCCGAGCTTACGCAGTATCACGTTTCACTGGAAGACTTGGAACATGTGCGGGATGGGCTGGAGCAGAAAAATGCACTCTGGTATAAACTGGGAGATATTTTAACGCTTTACCGCGGGTTTCAGGAATTTCTGGAAGGAAAGTATGTGACATCAGATGAAATCGTAACACTGCTGGCCAAAGCGGCACCTGAGTCAAAGATGTTAAAGGGAAGTGTTGTCGTACTCGATGGATATACCGGATTTACACCGGTACAGAATGAATTTTTAGAAGAGCTGCTTGTACTGGCAGAGTGTGTGCAGACAGCTCTGACCGTGGATGACGGGGAAGCTTTGTACGGAAGGGCGGACGTCCAGGAGCTTTTTTATCTGAGTAAGAAAACATACCAGACGCTTTGTGAGACTGCGCAGCGCCAGAGCGTGGAGATTCTGCCGCCGGTTATTCTGGGAAACGGACAGGACAGGCGGTATCAGAATGCCCCGGCAATTTTTCACCTGGAGCAGAATTTATTCCGAAGGCATCCTGCAAAATATAAAGATCAGCCGCAGGAGATTAAAATCTGCAGCCTGTTTCAGCCCAAAAACGAACTCCGGTATGTGGCAGGGGAAATCCGAAGGCTGGTCAGTGAAAAACAGTTCCGTTTTCTGGATATCGCAGTTGTGACAGGTGATGTGCCTTCTTATGCAAATTATGCGGAAGAGATATTTGCCCGGTACGGGATTCCTCTGTTTATTGACCAGAAGAAAAATATTCTGTTTCATCCGATGACAGAACTGGTACGGGCAGTTTTGGAAATGGAGACCAGTGATTATTCTTTTGAAAGTGTCATGCGGTTTTTTAAAAGCGGTTTAAGCGGCATGGATGCAGACACCATTGATTTAATGGAAAATTATCTGCTTGCATTTGGAATCAGAGGGTTCAAACGGTATCAGAACGCCTGGGTGCGTCCGGCATCATGGCTGGAAGAGGCGGAGCTTTCGGGATTAAACGAAGCGCGGGTTCAGTTTGCAGAATGGTTTACGCCGTTTCATGAAGTCTTTCATAAGAAAGAAGCGACTGTACGGGAGATGACAGCAGCTTTGTATGAGCTTTTAGTGAAACTCCGTCTGCAGGAACAGATGCAGGTGCAGAAGGTTCAGTTTGAAGAAGAAGGAATGCTGGCGGAAGCAAAGGAAAATGAACAGATTTATGGAATTGTCATGGACTTGTTTGACAAAGCAGTGGAGCTGTTAGGAGACAGGCATGTGCCGGTAAAGGAATACACACAGATTTTAGAGGCCGGATTTGAGGCGTCAAAAGTGGGCATTATTCCGCCTGGATATGACAGGGTACTGTTTGGAGACATTGAACGGACCAGGCTGGATCATATCAGGGTGCTTTTCTTTATCGGTGTGAACGACGGAATTATACCTAAAAATGAAGCAGGGAGCGGCATTTTATCAGAGTATGAGAGGGAAAAGCTGGCTGGATTTGAACTGATGCTTTCTCCAACCGCGAGGGAAAAGGCTTTTATACAGAAGTTTTATCTGTATTTAAATCTTACAAAGCCGTCGGACAGGCTGTATCTGACCTGTTCACAGACCGGACAGGACGGAGAAACCAGGCGCAGGTCATATTTAATCGGAGCGGTTTTAAAAATGTTTCCGAATCTGCATGTTACGCTGCCCAAAGAAGACATGCTGGCAACGCCGCAAAGCAGCCTCCAGTATTTTTTATCCGGGCTGGAAGAGGCAAAAAACGGGGAAGAAAATGAGGAATGGAAAGCACTGTATGCCTGGTACATGCAGCATGAAACCTGGGCCGGGGCGGTATCGGGATATATCAGGGCTGCTTTTTATTCCTATCAGGATTCCAGGCTTGGAGCGCAAATCTGCCGCAGCCTGTATGGAAAAGTACTGGAAAATTCAGTAACCAGACTGGAGCGCTTTGCCGGATGTGCGTTTGCACATTTTCTGCAGTACGGACTCAGGCTTTCCAAACGGCAGATGAATGAATTTGAGCCGCTGGATTTTGGAAATATTCTGCACAGTGCGCTGGAACAGTATGCAAAACGGATGCAGGCAGCCGGAGACGACTGGTTTCATATTTCAGAAGAGAATCAGAAACAGTATGCAAAAGAGGCGGTTGAGCTTGCGATTGCCCAGTGCCAGAATACAGCCCTGGCAGAAGGCGAGCGCAATATTTACCTTGTGCGGCGCATGGAAAAGGTACTGAACCGGACTGTGGAAGTGCTGGGCCGCCAGATTAAAAGCGGCAGTTTTGTACCGGAAAATTATGAAGTAGCATTTGAATATGTAAACCGGCTGGATGCGATTCAGTTTACACTCGGAGAAGAAGAAAAGATGCATTTAAGGGGCAGGATTGACCGGATGGATGTCTGGGAACGCGGACAGGAAGTCTATGTCAAAGTCATTGACTATAAATCAGGAAATACGAGTTTCCAGCTTGTATCCCTCTATCACGGACTGCAGCTGCAGCTGGTTGTGTATCTGAATGCAGCCATGGAGCTGATGCGCAGGAAATATCCGGGCAGGGAGATTAAGCCCGCGGGGATTTTTTACTATCACATAGACGATCCGATGCTGGAAACTGATGAAGAGGAATCAGAGGAAGAAATACGGGAACAGATCTTTGCAAAACTAAAGCTGGACGGATATGTGAACGCAGACCCCGAAGTGTACCGGGCAATGGACCACGAAATGCAGTCATCGTCCAAAATCCTGCCAGTGACGGAGAATAAGGACGGATCTCTCCGGAAAAATTCCAAAGCGGCAAGCGGGGAACAGTTTGCGGTTATTTCTGATTATGTGAACCGGAAAATTTCCGAGCTTGGCAGGCGCATGATACAGGGAGAGATTTCTGTAAATCCTTATGAACTGGACGGAAATACGCCCTGCGGTTACTGTCCGTACCAGAGTGTGTGCGGATTTGATGAAAAAATCGATGGATTTGTGTACCGGAGCCTGAAAAAATTTGACCAGGCATCCGAGATTTTAGATAACATGGCAGCAGAAGAAGCAGAAGAAGCAAAAGAAGCAAAAGAAAAACAACAGGATTTCTAAGCGGCAGCTGGAAAAAAGACTGCTGTACAGGCAAAGGAATGAGCGGATTCTAACGAACAGTAAAGAGGCGGGCAACAGCGCCGGTGTAGAATGCTGCCGGAAAATCAGGCAGGGAATAAAAGATGGGACGGGCAGGTTATGGGTGTAACATGGACAGAGGAACAAAGACAGGTCATTGAGTTAAGGAACAGAAATTTATTAGTATCCGCCGCCGCAGGCTCCGGGAAGACGGCGGTGTTAGTGGAACGCATTGTGCAAAAGGTGCTGGATCAAAATCATCCGGTGGATATTGACCGGATGCTGATTGTCACCTTTACGAAAGCGGCCGCGGCAGAGATGAGGGAGAGAGTCAGCCAGGCAATTGAAGCGCGCATGGAGCAGGAGCCCGAAAACTCCAGTCTGCAGCGGCAGGCAACGCTGGTACATAATGCGCAGATTACAACGATTGACAGTTTCTGCCTTTATGTCGTGCGCAATTACTTTCAGACAATCGGCTTAGAGCCTTCGTTTCGGATTGCAGACCCGGGGGAGCTGAAGCTGTTAAAGGCGGATGTGGCAGCGGAAGTGATGGAGGAGCACTATAAGCAGAAAGAAGAAGGATTTTTACAGCTTGCCGACCGGTATGCGACGGCAAGAAGCGATGCAGCTTTGGAAGAATTTATGCTGCGGCTGTACGATTTTTCACAGAGCTATCCATGGCCTCTGGAGTGGCTTGCATCTTTGGGCAGCCATTACCAGATCGAAAATCTGCAGCAGCTGAATGAGCAGGCATGGATGCAGGGACTTTTACGGTATCTGGGGCATGTGACGGCAGATCTGAAAAGACAGATGCAGGAAGCTGCGGCACTGTGCATGGATGCAGACGGCCCCGGGATGTATCTGGCAGCGGTACAGGATGACGTCGCACTGTTAGAAGATTTATGTGCCTGCAGCAGCTATGAAGCGTATGCGGACCGGCTTTCGGCTTTGAAATTTACCAAGCTGGGCGTCAGCCGCAAATATGAAGGAAGTACAGAAAAGCAGGATCAGGTCAAAGAATGGCGCAAGACGATGAAAGATATGCTTGGAAAAATAAAAAAGGCATATTTTTATCAGGACAGTTTAAAAATGCTTTCAGACATTCAAAAAATCCTGCCGGATGTTTCGGCGCTTTCTGAGCTCGCGCTGGCCTTTAGCAGGGCTTACCGGCAAAAGAAAGAAGAGCGTAACCTGCTGGACTTTTCGGATATTGAGCATTATGCGCTCAAAATACTTGTGGATGAGAAGACCAGACAGGCGACTGCAGCGGCAAGGGAACTGCGGGAAACTTACGAAGAGATTATGATTGACGAGTACCAGGACAGCAATTATGTGCAGGAAACAATACTCCGGGCAGTTTCCCGTGAAGAATCCGGGCAGAATAATATTTTTATGGTAGGCGACGTCAAGCAGAGCATTTACCGCTTCCGCCTGGCCAGGCCTGAACTTTTTATTGATAAATACAAGACTTACACGGCTGAGGAAAGCAGCTGCCAGAAAATTGACCTGTATAAAAATTTCCGCAGCAGAAAGGAAACGATAGACAGCATTAACTGGATTTTTTACCAGATTATGCATGAGGATCTGGGAAACGTAGAATATGACACAAAGGCAGCGCTTTATGCAGGGGCTTCATACCCGCAGATTACGGATGATGTCCGGGCAAAAGAGCTGGAAGAGCCGCATGATGCGGACAGTCAGGAAGCAGTCCCTGGAGATGCATATCTGAAGGAAGAACCAAAACAGCCGCATGATGCGGACAGTCAGGAAGCAGTCCCTGGAGATGCATATCCGAAGGAAGAGCCAGAAGAGCCGCGTCATGCGGACAGTCTGGGAGCAGTCCCTGCTGACGGATACCTGAAAGAAAGCCGGAAAAATCCGTTTCGAAGCGAGCTGCTGCTTGCACAGGCTTCGAAGGAAGAGCTGGCACAGGATGGCATGAACGGCTGGCAGGAAATGGAAGCACGCATGACCGCAGCACGGATCCGGGAGCTTTTGGATTCCCAGATGGTGACGGATAAAGCAGACGGCGGGCTTCGGCCTGTGCGTTATCAGGATATCGTCATTTTACTGCGCAGCATGACCGGGTGGGCGGATACATTTTTAAAAATACTGACACAGGCCGGCATTCCGGCGCACACAGCGTCACGTACCGGGTATTTCAGCGCAGTTGAAATACAGACAATCTTAAGCATGCTTTCCATTCTGGATAATCCGCTGCAGGATATCCCGTTTGCGGCAGTGCTGGCTTCACCGATTGGGGGAATGAGCGGGGAAGAGCTGGCGAGAATCAAAACATACAGCAGTAAACATTTTTATTACCGGGCATTAGAAGAATATGCGCAGTACGGCCCTGGAGGCATGGAAAAACAAGAGCATGCGGATGAAGAAGGCAGTCTGCTTCGGGAAAAGGCAGTCCGGTTTTTAGCCCTCTATAAGAAACTGCGGAGACTGACAGCTTTTACGCCTGTTCATAAATTAATACAGACAGTGCTTCAGGAAACCGGGTATGATTCATTTATCCAGGCAATGCCTTCCGGGAATCAGCGCAGGGCAAACGTAGATATGCTGGTCGAAAAAGCGGCGGCTTATGAAAAAACCAGTTATAAAGGACTGTTTCATTTTGTGCGGTATATTGAACAACTGAAAAAGTACGAAGTAGATTTCGGAGAAGCAGATATTACAAGCGAAAATGAAAATGTTGTACGGATTATGAGTATCCATAAAAGCAAAGGCCTGGAATTTCCGGTTGTCTTCGTCTGCGGTATGGGTAAGCAGTTTAACCGCCAGGATACCCGCAGCAGGCTTATTCTGCACCCGGAATACGGCATCGGCCTGGATTTTATTGATGCAGATCGAAGAATCCGAAAGCCTGGATTTATCAAGAAGATTCTGGAAAATGAAATCGGGATTGAAAATCAGGGAGAGGAACTTCGCGTCTTATATGTAGCACTTACCCGTGCGAAAGAAAAACTGATTCTGACAGGAGCGGTGAAAGAAGCGCCAGAAGAGACAGCAGAACGCAAACCAGAGCCGCAGCACCAGGAAGTAAAGGAATTACATCCCGGACGGTCTATGGATTATTTTACCAGATACCAGGCATCCTGCTATCTGGACTGGGTGTATCCATGCGTGAAGGATGCCGGGGATTTGTTTCACATACGCATTTATAAAATACAGGACCTGATGATGCAGGAAGCAGTGGAAGCTGCCGTAAACAGGCTCAGCCAAAGGCAGGTCGAACAGCTCTTCCAGACCGCAGACCGGCAGTGTTACAGACAGCTGGATGAAAAACTCTCCTGGCAGTATCCGTTTGCATCCGATACGGATTTAAAGACAAAAATATCTGTGACAGAGTTAAAGCGCCATCAAAGCGAGGTCTTGCAGGAAGACGCTTATTTATCAGAAGAAATGTTTACACAGGAACGCGAAAGCATTATACCGCTGTTTATGCAGGAAGGCGGCTCACAGGAAAAGAAGGGAGCTTTGCGGGGCAGCGCTGTCCACAAAATCATGGAAGAACTGGATTTTGTCCGCAGCATAAAGAGCACCGACCGTGTAGCAGATATCCGCATGCAGATACAGGATATGCTGGACAGACAGCGGATTACAAAGGAAATGAAACAGCTGGCCAGTCCGGGGCTGTTTGCCGGATTTTTAAACAGCCCTCTGCTGGAACGCATGGCAAAGGCACAGCAGCAGGGACAGCTTTATAAAGAACAGCCGTTCGTTATGGGCATTCCGGCGTCCCGCCTGTATGAAAAAGCAAGCGGGGAGCTGGTACTGATTCAGGGTATTGCAGACGTGTACTGGATCGAAGACGGCGGGCTTGTGATACTGGATTATAAGACAGATTCCGTAAAGCAGGAAGAGGAGCTTGTGAAGCGGTATAAAATACAGCTGGAACTTTATGCAGAAGCACTGCAGAAGGCAGCGGGAGTGCAGGTGAAAGAAAAACTGATTTATTCATTTGCACTGCGAAAGACGGTTCGGGTACAGGACTGATTAGAGAGATGCTGATGTTATGAAAAGTATAGATTAACCGGACGCTGGGAAGAGACACTGTTTCCTTTTTCTGTTCCGCTTGCGAACAGTAAGAAATTCTAAATTTTCTGCTTCCAGTCTGTGGCAGCGGACGGACCGGTGCCTGATGCCCTGACGTTATGGCATGCCTGATGCAGTGGCACTGGCAGTCACCTTTTGGGGCTTCTGCGTTTCTGGCAGTAGCAGGCAGTGTGCCCCAAATCCTGGATATGAGCAGAAAATTAAGAATTTCTAACTGTTCTCCAGAGTCACAGAAAAAGGAAACCGTGACTCCGCCTGGCGTCCGGTTTATTTAACCCAAAATGAAAGGAAAAAGTAATTATGCGCATTATTTTAGCATCTGCATCTCCAAGAAGAAAAGAACTGTTTCAAAAACTGTTTCCAGTCTTTGAAATTATTCCGGCACAGTCTGAAGAAGTCAGCCTGGCAGCCTCACCAGAAGAAACCGTACTGGAACTAGCAGCACAGAAAGCAGAAGAGGTCAGCCGGCTGCTGGAAGGCACAAAAGATTATCTGATTGCCGGTGCAGATACAGTAGTATCATGGCAGGGGGAAATACTTGGCAAACCAAAACATGAAAAGGACGCACAGCGCATGCTCAGGATGCTTTCCGGGAATACGCATCAGGTATATACCGGTGTAACGCTGATGTATGCGAAAAATAAAAGACAGGAATGCATAAAATTTGCAGAATGCACAGATGTGAAATTTTATCCGGTTTTGGAAGCAGAAATCAAAGCCTATATAAAGACCGGCGAGCCGATGGATAAGGCCGGAAGTTACGGTATACAGGGGCTTGGCGGACGGTTTGTGGAAAGAATCGAAGGGGACTATGAAAATGTGGTCGGACTTCCTGTGTCAAAAATTTATCAGGTTTTAAAGAAAATAGATGATTTTTCATTGCCTTTTTGAACAATTCATACTATGATAAAAGAATAAGAGAATTGAAAATTATGAAGAAAAGGAGAACGTAAGATGAATCAGTTTGATGAAGTATGCCTGAAATATTTTTTAAAGCATCAGACGCAGCTGTTTCGGGAGGAAGTAGCTTCGAATTTAGAAGAAGCAGAGGAATTTTTGGAAGACTGTCTGGCCGTAGTCTGTGAAAGCCTTGAAGAGGTCAGAGACTATCTGGAAGAAAACGGTGCGGACATCACAGATATGAGTTTAAAAGACATTGAAGAAGCCAGTGAAGTATTCGCGATTCCGGATGGAAGATATCTGGTTGTTGAGGTTTAATGGATGACAGTTAGAAAGAAAAAGAAAGGCATGGCAGCACTCTGTCTGTGTCTGGCCTGTCTGAGCGGTACTGGATGCGGGAAAGGAGATACGCTCCATGTGCCGCAGATTGCAGCAAAACCGGTGCTGAAAGTGGACGGACAAAGCTATTCTACAGCGGAGGCCAAAGTATATCTGGCCAATTACCAGAACCTGTATGGAACAGTAGCCGGGGTAAACCTGTGGGAACAGGAAACGAAAAAAAGCACACTGGAAGAGTATATTAAAAATCTGACCATATCGCAGATGACAAAAATACTGAGCATGGATTCTCTGGCAGAAAGCCGCGGCATTGCGTTAGACGAAGAAGAGCTTTCCTGTGTGCAGAAAGCTGCCAGAGCGTATTTTGAATCTCTGAGCGATAAGGAAAAAGACTATCTTGGGGCAGATGAATCAGATATCCGGAAATTATATGAAGATTATGCTCTTGCACAAAAACTTTATAAATCGCTGACAGCAGATATCAACAGCGAAGTCAGCGACGACGAAGCCCGCATTATGGATGCCATGCAGATTGTAGTGTCAGACAAAAAAACGGCCAAAGAAGTGAAAAAAGCGCTGGATAACGGCGGAGATTTTTCCACACTTGCAGGTTCTTATAACGAAGCCGAAGAAGTAAAAATCCAGTTCGGCAGGGGAGAGCTGCCAAAAGAAGTAGAAAAAGCTGCATTTTCCCTGGATAACGGTACAGTCTCCGAGCGGATTAAAACGGATAAAGGCTTTTATTTCATTTATTGTGTAAATAAATTTAATGAAGAATTAACAGATGCCAACAAGATTAAAATCGTGCAGAAAAGGGAAAAAGCTGCATTTGGCGACGTTTATGATGCATATAGCAGGACGATATCCAAAAAGATTTATCAGAAAGTGTGGGATGAAATTAAGGCCGGACATGTAAATGATATTGGAACCGATAGTTTTTTCTCGGTATATCAGGAATACTGCGGGGAACAGATTTAAACTGGCGGATGAAAATGGCAGAGAGAATCTGGTTATAAAAATAGCGTGCAGCCGGATAAAACATCCAGGTTAAAAAGGAGCAGCATGAAAAGAGAACAGGTGAGAGCTCAGCTGGAGCAGATTTCTGAACCGGATTATAAGCAGTTTAATCAAAAGCTGCTGCCAGGGGTGACAGATATTCTGGGCGTGCGTCTGCCGAAACTTCGTGAAATCGCTAAAAAGATTGCAAAAGATGATGTACATGCATATTTTGAAGAAATGAGAGCCGCTGACTGGCAGGGCGGCCTTAGCTACGAAGAAAAGATGATATACGGCCTGGCAGCCGGATATGCCAGAATGGATGATGAAACACGCAGCAGCCTGCTGGATGAATTTGTGCCGCTGATTGATAACTGGGGAGTCTGCGACAGCTGCTGCATGACATATAAATGGATGAAAAAACAGCCGCAGTACTGGTGGGAATACCTGAACCGGCAGATACAGACTGGTACAGAGTTTGGAATCCGTTTCGGTTTTGTGTGCATGCTGGCTCATTTTGTGGACGAAGCCCGTATCCGGGATATTTATGAGGTCTGTAACCATACGCTGTGTGAAGGGTATTATGCGAAAATGGCAGCTGCATGGCTGGTTTCCGTATGCTTTGTTACATTTCCTGAGCAGACGTTTGATTTTCTGCAGCATGACCGGATGGATGACTTTACACATAATAAATCGATTCAAAAGACCTGCGAATCGTACCGTGTTTCAAAAGAATGGAAAGAGCGGATCAGAACGCTGCGAAGAGCGGCTTTATAAAGGTGGTGCTGTATGATCGATAAAATCAGCGGTAACGGGGTATATTACCCGGACCAGAATAAGAGAAAAAATGCGGCGGTAAGAGCATATGAAAATACGCCGGGAACGAAAGAAACAGCGCATAAAAAATCTGCGCATAAAACCAGCCAGGCAGATGCGCCGGGAAGCAGCGAGTCCGGGGTTATTCTGGATTTATCAAAAAAAACACCCAGGCAGAGCAGCCATGTGAAAGAAGCCAGCCAGGAATCGTTTTTTGCAGCTGCAGTGCGGAAACTGTTTGCGCCTGTTGTCCAGTGGCTTAAAAATTTCTGGGAGTCGGACACTGCAAAACCAGACCAGTCCCAGGATGCAGACGGGCTGTCAGGCGTTCAGGAGATCATGCCTGCATCAGAATCAGAAGAAACAGCAGCTGATGTGACAGCAGCCGCTCAGCTGGCAGACGGCGAAACAGCACTTCCGCCGTTAGATGCAGTGGCCCAGGCAGAAAACCTGAAAGCGCTTGGAGAAGAAGCGGTAAAATCCGGCAGCATACAGAAATTAGAACAGTTTGTGACGCAAAACGGTACAAAACATCTGGCACATAACTCAGATCTGCTGACCTATTATGACCGCAGCGGCAAAATAGTCGAATTGGATGAGACAGAAAAGCACCGTGTGCTGTTTGGCGATAAGAATGTACTGAAATTGTGAGGAAATATTGCAGTCAGCTGTGCACAAGTGGTATAATAAGGAAGCGGGTTCAGAAAATATGACTGCTGCTATATTGTGAAAGCACACGAAAGCAGTATCACCATATGAAATCTGCTGCCGCAGAAGAGGAAAACAAGGTACAGAAAGAGAGGAGTAAGGGAATGAATGAAAATGAGAAAGCGCTGCATGCAGCAGTAAAAGGTACAGTAAAAAAAGCAGCGGCGCATTCACTGGCATTTACACTGGCACTCGGCTTTGCGTTTCTGGCACAGTCAGGGCAGGTGTCAGCCGGCAGTCTGGCGGATACAGCAGCTGGAAACGGCGTAAACAGGGAAGCTGTTCTGCCGCTTGAAGAGGGCTCGGGCACAAGCGCAGATCAGACAGCACCAGATCAGGCACCTGTGGATACAGCAGAGACCAGGGCGGATGAAACACAGGCAGATACATCTGCGGCTGATTCTTCAGATCAGGTTCAGAATACAGATCTGAATAGCAGTGAAGGCGGTGCAGCGGATTCTTCAGAAAACGCAGATGTCCTTTTACCGATTAAAGATGCAGACGGAAATGTGGTCACAAATTCGTTTGTCACACTGGAAGACGGCAGAACATACTACGCTCAGGAAAACGGGATACCTGCAGCAAATCAAGTCATCACAGTTGATAATAAGAAATATTTCGCAAAAGAAAACGGAGAAATTGCACGCAAAGAATTATGCACGCTTCCAGATCAGACAATGTATTATGCTTTGCCAGACAGAACGCTTGCTTCAGACAGAACGGTTACTGTGCAGGGGATTTTGTATTATGCATCAAGCGATGGTACGATTGTAAAAGACGGTTTTTATACAACAGCAAAAGGAAGCAAAATATATGCGGGCCCTTCAGGAAAACTGATGGCAGCCAGAAATTTTGATGTAGACGGCAGCCAGTATTATGCAAAAAAATCCGGTGCCATTGCAACAGGCGGTTTCTGTGTGACTGAAAAAGGAAGTACGATTTATACGGATGAGGAAGGCGTTGTAACGGTCAATGAAGTATTTCGTGTAAAAGATAAACTGTATTATGCAAAACCTTCGGGCGTGATTGCATCTGACGGTTTCCACACGATGAAATCCGGAAGAAAAGTTTATTCTACAAAATCCGGTGAGCTTGCAGTTGATAAAATTATTAAGGTCAGAGGATACAAATTTTATGTGAACAAAAATGGTACAGTTGTAAGAAACAAATGGGTTACGGTAGGAAATAGAATGTATTACTGCAGCGCTTCCTGCAATATTACAAAAGAAAAGAAGGTGGCTTCCAGCAAAACAAGTGCGAAATAGCAGCTGCTTTTGCTTTGGATCATATGAACTTTCCGGCATGAGGATTTTGCCTGTGCTGGAAAGTTTTTTTGTTATTAAAGATGGCGGGGGGGGGGGAGGTGGAAGCCGGACGCCGGGCGGAGAAACTTTTTCCTTTTTCTGTTCCGCCTGCGAACAGTAAGAAATTCTAAATTTTCTGCTTTAAGGCTGTGGCAGCGGACGGACCGGTGCCTGATGCCCTGGCGTTTCTGACAGGCTTTATGCAGTGGCACTGGCAGGCACCTTTTGGGGCTTCCAGGTTTTTTTATGCGGCAGACGGTGAGCCCCAAATCCTGGGTGTCGGGCAGAAAATTAAGAATTTCTAACTGTTCTTCGGAGCCACAGAAAAAGGAAAAAGTTTCCCCGCCCGGCTGGTACTGGCTGAATTTATGTGCTTTGTTCCGCCAGGAATCTGCCAGTGTAACAATGAAAAATATAAAAAACGCCAGAATACCGGCTGCCGGTTTGGCTGCTGCCGCTTTACTGAAGCAGAATGTGCAGAGTTTTCTGCTTTAGTAAAGCGGCAGCAAACGGTATACCGGAAGGGACAGGTTTTTTACTGGCGTTTGTATCATTTATAATAATTCTCATACATAACATTTTGATAGAAAATGTT
>CAJTVR010000042.1 GCA_910580075.1 uncultured Eubacterium sp.
ATTTGAATAAGCTGCTGTCGGATTTTTCTTCGTTTTTCAATAAATGACATCTTTATAAGTTCCAGAATGTCAATAGACATTGACACCTTATCTGGAAGTATCATCATGAAAATTATAAATGACACCAGCTTGGTCTCTCTCCATATGCTCCGGTTCTCTTCTGAGGTTCCAGGAGGGGGAAAAATCAATATCTCCGAGATATTTTTCTGTAAGAAGGGACAAAAGGATTTTTCCGTTAATCCACACTTCTGCAGATTCTTTCGTTTTTGCCGGGATGCTTCCTAACTGCAGCAACGATTTCATTCTTTTAAACACAAGCTCAGTCTGCCGGCGCAGACGGTAACGGGCAGGAATCTTCTCCGCAGAAATCTCTGCCGGCAGAGAAGTAATTACAAACATATACCTGTGAGTAAATTTTGTGTCTTTACAATATTTTTCTGCTGTTACTTTCCAGACGCTCTAACCGCTTTGTTTCTTCCCCAGTTTCTTCCTGTGTTTTCTTTATTGCGCAGATCCTCAGTGGAATCCGCTTTTTACCGCTCCCATTTATATATACCACGCATTCAGCAGCTCTTTCACCAGCGCTCTCAAGCCAGCTGGAGAGTGTTATCTTCTGCCCGCTGTCATCATACAGGTTAAATGCCTTATTTTTGAGCCGTATAATAAAATCAGCCTCTGCGTTCAGACAATGCTCTATGCTTTTTATTGTGCCATATGCGCGGTCCGCTATGACCAGGCAGATTTGTCAGATGAAAAATTTTTCAGGCTTTCCCCTGCGGACTGTTCTGTTATTCTAGACTGGCTGCAGGCCAGAGAAAACAAATCTACAGCATAGTGCAGATGCCACAGCCTTTTTACAGCCCCTTTTTCCGCAATATCAGATGCGTCCGCTGCAAGCACCTGATAAGCTTTAAGCCAGTCAGGCTTTTTATAATGCATAACCGCATTCGGGAGAATGTTTTCCGCCAGCCGTTTTATCCAGTCCCTGCACTGGACAAATTTTTTCATAAAAGCAACATCGCTGATCTTTCCAATACCGCTTAACAAAGCAAACCGGCTGACATCAGCCAGAGATTTATTGCCGGAAAGATAAAATAAGATCAGTCGCAGTAAATCCAGCGGATTTTTTATTGTTCGTTTTCTTGTAATCGCTTTCTTATCAAAACAAGACTGTTCATAGACTGACGGCAGTAATTTTATTAAATCATTTGTATCCATAGAATTCACCTCTGTTTGATTATAACAGAAATTTTATGGATTTGCATTAAAGTTAGTGCATATGGGCAGCCCCGCATTTCTTATTATAGCATCTTGCATATAGGGCAGGCGGCAGTTTATACTAATTTCGTCAAAATCTAATACGCTATGAGAAATATCAGCTCCACGTAAGTCTATAAGGAAAAAACTGCTTTTAAAAATATTAAAAAAAACTTTGTAAGATTTTTTGAAGTGTGAAGTCTTATAAGGGAGGAGGTGAGAAAGTGGCAGGTTTCCCGGAAAAATTTGAGAAAATTTATATCAGATACTTCAATGACGTATTTCTTTTTCTCAAAAAGCTGTCAAAAAACGAAAGCATTGCGGAGGAAATCACAAGCGAAACTTTTTTCAAAGCAATGCGCTCAATAGATACTTTTCGCGGCGATACAGACATTCGTGTCTGGCTTTGTCAAATTGCAAAAAACTGTTACTTTTCTCACTTGAAAAAGCAGCAGGGACTTGTAGATATTGATGATATTGAATTTGCAGATCATAAAGACAACATTGAGGAACAGATCATAAACCGAAGTGATGCCATGCGGATACATCTGCTGCTGCACAATTTAGCCGAACCATATAAGGAAGTTTTTATGCTGCGGATTTTTGGAGAATTGAGTTTCAAACAGATTGCGAATATTTTTCAAAAAACGGATAACTGGGCCTGTGTTACTTATTACCGGGCAAGAAACAAAATATTGGAACAAATGGAGGCCGATCATGAGTGATAAATGCAATTTGATTAAAGACTTACTTCCGCTTTATGTAGAAAATATGGTAAGTATGGATACAAGAGAATTTGTTAGCGAACATCTTGAACACTGCGAGGAGTGCCATGCGGAGTTCGGGCGTATGCAGAAGGCTGTGATCTTTATCCCTGATGCCGACCCTGATACTGATATTTTGCCGTTAAAAAGAGTAAAGAGGGATTTGTTTATCAAACGCCTGCAGACTATTTGTTTCACAGTCATCCTGGCCTGTGCCATTGTGACGATTATTTTTGGGATTTTAACATCACCTAAATTTTTCCCCTATTCCGATAACCTGCTCAATGTTATGGATGGCCCTGATGGAAGCGTTATCATCACCTTTGATAGTGAGGTGACAGGTTATAGCTGTAATGAAGTGTCTGACAATGAAACGGAAACAGAAATTTATAGCATAAACGCCTGGACTACAGCGTGGGACTTATATTCGTCTAATCGCGGAAAACAAAATATGGTTATTCCCTT
Source organism: uncultured Eubacterium sp. (assembly GCA_910580075.1). GTDB lineage: Bacteria > Bacillota > Clostridia > Lachnospirales > Lachnospiraceae > Eubacterium_J. Next base: position 2,487 of record CAJTVR010000042.1, read on the forward strand.
TAAGAGGGAAGATAAAATTCAGATATTCTATGCTCAAAATGACGGTTCTGAGGATGTACTGATTTATGGGTTAAATGATGATACGCAGGAAAACGGCGAAACCCTGCCAAGATTGATTTTAATGCCGTATTTCCTATTAGCGCTCACAGCCCTTGTTATACTTGCAGTTTTACGGGTGATATTAAGAAAAAAGAAGGGAATCATTGTGTGGATTGACAGGGCTATACCGTTTCCGGTTTCCTATATGGCAGCGCAGCTTTGCACAAAAGGAATTAACTTTACGACATATTCGTTACAGCGGGATTTTTGTATGATCATCCTGACTGCTATGCTGCTTTATTTTGCAATGCTGACGGGAAAATCTCTTTATAAAGCAAAGCTGAACGCTTCGAGGGGACAGACATGAAAAAATCTCTGTTTAGACTCATGGATATGTTAGAGTTAAGTATTGCATATATTTTGTGCTTTTTACTAAATGTGCTTTTGGATTTTGTAAAGACTCTGGATTTGGATGCTTATATTCTAAAGGCTTTTTTAAAGAACTTTATTGATTACCAGCCCTTGATTGTATCACTGTTTACGTTCGTTGTGATAGTTTTTCATTATCAAATGCTGGAAAGAAAAAAGACAGAAATATTTTGCAGAATACTTGCAGGCGGTACTGTGCCTGACATCACAGCCCGGTATATGCTGGACTGCATCGCGGTACTCATTTTCGTTTATCTTCTATCGGTTTTGGTAAATCTCCGTTTTGGTTTCAATTTAGCCGGCAATTTTTACTTAGTCCTTATTTTTGTCACATATATACTGATCAGCGCAAGGCAGGTACGAAAATATGAAAATTTTTAAGTTTATTGTTTCAAAAATTTTATTAAGAAAAGCAGTCCCTGGTATAGGTGTAATGCTGCTGCTGTGCATGGCGAATTACATAACCTTTACTGCAGCGCGTTCCATTTTGTCAGCATTTCAAGGGTATCAGGAAACAAAATATGTAAATCAAGAGGGGATTTATATTGCTAATTTAGACCCGGATAGTCATATTGATATGGGCATAGCTGACGAAAATGGAACACAGGCAGTATACAGCTATTTGAACAGTAACTTTAAATATGCGTTTTACACAGACGGGTTTATGATCTCCATTCCCAACAGTGATGATATGGAAATATCATTAGGCTATATGAACGAGCAGTATTATAGATTAAATGGATTTGAACTTTCGCAAGGGACAGATTTGTACTTTGATTACCAATTAGACAGGGAGATCCCTGTTTTAATAGGAAAAGGGTTAAGCAAAACATATCCTGTTGGAGCAACAATAGAAATGGAAGAATCTGTGCTTGGGCGGCCTCTAACGCTAAAGGTTCAGGGCGTGTTGAAGCAAAATGCTTACCATTCCAATTATTATGCCCTCAATTCCAAGACATACTACAATTTCTCAATCCTCTTTCCGGTGAATGAGGAATTTATAGATCGTGCGAGCATGGACATTCAATTTAATGGCCTTATGGATATTATACTTCTAGACACCTCGGAAGAAGAAATAGCGAGTTTGAGTGAAGTTATCAAAGACAATTTGGGCTTGAGATTTAATTTCTTTAGCCAAAAGGAAAACTACGATTATTTCAGCGAATACTATTTTCATTCACTAAAAATTATATTCATAACAACATTTATTCTGCTGATAGTCATAACTTGTATTTCTGTTTGGAACGCATTGGTTAGTGTTCGCTTGATGCTGAAAGACCTTACTATCAATCTGTTGGTTGGATTAAGTTACTCAAAGTTGAAAAGAATTTTTTATGGTTATTTTGGGATGCTCTCCTTTGTTAATGTAGCACTGATTTCTATATTCACCGCTTTTAACCGTTATGGGTGCTGGTTAAGGAAAGACGCTACCTTTGCCGCTTACGGATTGTTTGGTTTGATAGGAATGGACTGGCTGGCTTTGTTGCTGGTTGTCGTTTCTGATATTGCTATCGGAATAATTGTTGTCGAAAGTATGTTGTGGAAAATCAAAAAGGTTCCAATTTCCTTGGGGGTATTGCAATGACGAAGATTATTGATCTAAGCGTTAAAGAAAAAACCTATAAGAGCAAAAAGGCGCAGATTTCAATATTAAATGATTTTAGGCTTGAAGTCGCCGCTGGTGAAAAAATTGCCATTGTGGGCGAATCGGGAGCAGGAAAAAGTTCCTTGCTCAATATTATAGGGCTGCTTGATAGAAATTATAGCGGTGAATATACGCTTTTTGGATTGCCGACAGAACAGTTAAATACAAGCCAGTTGGCGCAATGGAGAAACCAAAGAATTGGTTTTGTTCTTCAAGAGTCGGCACTAATTAACTCTTTGACGATTGAAGATAACATCAAACTGCCGTTTCTTTATGACAGTTCTAACAAAAAGGGTGTCAGGAAGATAGAGGATTTTGACACGATCACCAGCGCGATTGAGATCAGACACATACTAAAAAAGAAACCTCTTGAATGTTCCGGCGGAGAAAAGGCCAGAGCTGTATTTGCCAGAGGAATCATCATGAAACCTCAACTCATTTTGGCTGATGAACCTACGGCATCCCTGGATGTGGAGAACAGAGAAAGAATTGTAACCTTGCTTTTTAACATGAACAAAGAGTTTAACACCACTATCATTACTGTAACTCATGATTTGGAAATAGCCAGTCGTCACGATAGAGTAATTCATCTTGAAAGGAGTAAATAAAATGGGATTCTTTGCAATGACTGCGTCAATGCTGCTGGGGATACTGTTTGCTGCAATCGGGATTTCCCGCAGAAAGCAAAAGGGGCAGCCTGTGATTCTTATCGCATTCGGAATAGTATTTGTCCTCATTGCGGTTTATTTGGGATGGCCTAAATAATGCAATGGGTATAATCTGACTTAAGGAATCTTACATTTTGAATTGTAAAAGATTCCTTTTTTCAGTGTTTTACTGTATAATAGAAATAGATTACTGATCTTTTTCCCGTTAGGCAGCTGATTTTATGAGCAGAGGATAATGAGACGAATGATGCGTATCCGTAAAGTATATGAAAAATTTATCATACAGACTGCCCGGAACGCGTGAAAGGCAGAAAACAAAAGTACCGGAGGGTCTCTGAGATGGAAAAAATGAAAATGGAGTCGGTGAATATGGCGCAGCAGAATGTAGATAAGATCGCGGCTTTATTTCCGAACTGCATTACGGAGGAACTGGATGAAAAGAAAAGCACTCCTGACAGGAAAGTGTATAAAAGAGCTGTTAATTTCAGCCTGCTTCGTCAGATGCTGTCAGAAGAAGCATCTGAAGGAGTTGAATCGTATGATTTTTCGTGGGTTGGAAAAAAGGCAGCCATAGCAGAGGCAAATAGGGCGATTCGAAAAACCCTGCGTCCCTGTCTGGAAAAAAGCAGGGAGTGGGATCATACAGAGAATTTATATATTGAGGGCGATAATCTTGAGGTGCTGAAGCTGCTGCAGGAAAGTTATCTTGGAGCAATAAAAATGATTTATATAGACCCTCCGTATAATACCGGGCATGATTTCGTATATCCAGACTCCTTTATTATGGACAATGATGATTATAACGAGGGAACAGGCTATTTTGATGAAGACGGAAATGTTAATTTCAGCCGGGAAAATAATGTGTCTGCGGGAAAGTACCATTCAGACTGGTGTTCTATGATCTATTCCCGGTTATTGCTTGCCAGGAATCTGCTTTCCGATGATGGATTTATTGCAATCAGCATTGGCGAGGAAGAATCATATAATTTAAGAAAGATTTGTAACGAAATATTCGGCGAGTCAAATTTTAGAAACATATTAGCTGTACGGCGCTATGATAAGAATCTGAACCTTCAATTTGCGTCCAACGGCCTCCGCTCAATGAATGTCGGTCTGGAATATATTCTGATATATTCCAAAAATCCTGCTTCTAAGATGAAAGCTGTTTACAGAGAAGCTTCAGATGAAAGAATCCGGCAGGGATATTGGAAAGGCTTCTGGAATAATGCGGACAGACCCACCATGAGATATGATGTTCTGGGAGTGCTTCCTGCAGAAGGACAGTGGAAGTGGAAGAAAGAGATTGCAGATGAGGCTGTTGCAAATTATATAGAATATGAGGATAAATTTTCATCTCAGATGTCATTAGAGGAGTATTGGAAAAAGACAGGGAAATGCAAAAGGTTTTTGAGGCGTAATCTGTCCGGGACGGGTAAGAATCTGGGTGTCGAACATTGGGTAGCACCTACAGAGGGGATTCTCAGAAACAGTAACTGGTCGGATTTTCTTGTATCCAGGCCGGCGGGGATGGATATTAAATTTGACAGTCCCAAAAACCCAGATGTGATTTCAGAAATTATAGAACTATTTGGAGTGAATGACGGGGATATAGTTCTTGATTTTTTTTCGGGATCAGCAGCAGCAGCAGACGCAGTTATTCAGAAAAATGCAAAGGATAATTATCATAGAAAATTCATAATGGTACAGATTGCTGAGACGTGTAATGTAAAAAGCGAGGCATATAAAGCAGGATTTAGAACTATTTGTGAAATAGGCGAAGAAAGAATCCGCAGAGCGGGGCAGCGGGTGAAAGATGAAAATCCGGTTACAGCAGCACAGCTGGATACAGGTTTTCGTGTATTCAGACTTGATGACAGCAATATGAATGATGTATATTATGCAGCTTCGGATTATACACAGGATCTGCTTTCTATGCTGGAATCAAATGTAAAACCGGACAGGACAGATCTGGATCTCCTTTTCGGATGTCTGCTTGAATGGGGACTGCCGCTGTCTCTGCCGTATACGTCAGAAGTTATAGAAGGGTTTAAGGTTCACACCTATAACGATGGAGATCTGATTGCCTGCTTTGATGAAAACATACCTGATTCTTTAGTTAAGGCGGTCGCTAAACGGCAGCCTCTGCGTGCGGTGTTTCGGGACAGTAGTTTCAATGGTAGTCCGGCTAAGATGAATGCCGGTGAAATCTTTAAGATGCTTGCACCGGATACACGAGTAAAAGTTATCTAAGGGGCAGTTTATGAAAATACAATACAAACATCAAAAATTTCAGGCTGATGCTGCAAAGGCTGTAGTAGATGTCTTCGCAGGCCAGCCATATCTGACGCCGGCATATATGATGGACCGGGGCTCTGGATATATTCAGCAGAGTCTTACCGACGATGCTGATTTTACCGGCTGGTGCAATCACAAAATTGTTCCAGAACTGAATGACCAGATCATTCTTGAACATCTGAGAAAAATTCAGCGTTCCAATCAGATTCAGCCGTCAGACAAGTTAGAAGGAAGAAATGCCGGCTATAATCTTACAATCCAGATGGAGACTGGCACTGGCAAAACATACACGTATATAAAAACAATGTATGAATTGAATCGGGCTTATGGGTGGAGTAAATTTATAGTTATTGTGCCAAGTATTGCAATTCGTGAAGGAGTTTATAAATCTTTCCAGATGACGCAGGAACATTTTGCTGAAGAATATGGGAAGAAAATCCGGTTTTTTATTTATAATTCTGCCCAGCTGTCAGAAATTGACCGCTTTGCATCGGACAGTTCGATGAATGTAATGATTATCAATTCTCAGTCATTTAATGCGAAAGGAAAAGATGCCAGAAGGATTCATATGAGACTGGATGAATTTCGTTCCCGCAGGCCTATTGACATTATTGCAAAGACGAATCCTATTCTTATTATTGATGAACCTCAGTCGGTAGAAGGAAAACAAACAAAGGAAAAAATAAAGCAGTTCAATCCGATGCTTACTCTTCGTTACTCTGCCACGCATAAAAGTGACAGCATTTATAATATGGTCTACCGTCTGGATGCTATGGAAGCATATAACAAATGCCTGGTAAAAAAGATAGCTGTTAAAGGAATCACAGCAACCGGAAGCACAGCAGCAGACAGTTATTTATACTTAGAAAGTATCAATCTGTCAAAGGGTAATCCGACAGCAACTCTTCAATTCGAGATGAAAATGTCCAATGGTATTTCTAAGAAAAGAAGCAGAATTGTGAAAGAGGGAGATAATCTCTATGAATATTCCAATGGTCTTGAAGAGTATAAGAACGGATTTGTAGTGAGTCATATTGACGGCCGTGATAATTCAGCTGAGTTTATTAACGGTATTAAAATATTTGCTGGTAATGTGATTGGTGCAGTGGATGAAGACCATTTCCGCAGAATCCAGATCCGTGAAACTATTTTATCTCACTTACAGAAAGAACGCCAGCTATTCTATAAGGGAATCAAGGTTCTTTCGCTGTTTTTTATTGACGAGGTAGCTAATTACCGTAAATATGATGCAGCTTGTGAGCAGATGAACGGAAAGTATGCGTCTATGTTTGAAGAAGAATACAATGATATTTTAAACAGCATGCTGCTGTCTTTGGAAGATGGTGATTATACCAGATACCTGCAAGCGATTCCGACAGAAAAAACGCACGCAGGATATTTTTCAGTAGATGCCAGGGGCAGGATGATTAATTCGAAAGCTGGAAGGAAAGAAATGACCTCGGATGATGTCAGTGCCTATGAGCTGATTATGAAGAATAAAGAACTGCTTTTAGACAGGGACCCGGAGAAGTCTCCAGTGCGTTTTATATTCTCACACTCGGCTCTGAGAGAGGGATGGGATAATCCGAATGTTTTCCAAATCTGTACGCTGAAGCAAAGCAGCAGTGATATTCGCAAACGTCAGGAAGTTGGGCGCGGACTCAGGCTTTGTGTAAACCAAAACGGTGAACGTATGGATATCAATGCGCTTGGCAGTGATGTTCATAATGTAAATGTACTGACTGTTATTGCGAGTGAAAGTTATGATTCTTTCGCAAAAGAGCTGCAGACTGAGATGGCAGAGGAAACTGCAGACAGGCCGAAGACAGTTACCAGGGAACTGTTTGCAAACCGGATTGTCAGGGATGACCAGGGCAATGAAACAGTCATTACAAGCGATACTGCATCTGCGATTTTCTTTGATTTAATTGTAAATGGATACATTAGCAGACTGGGTGAGCTTACGGACAAGTATTACGAGGATAAGGCAGACTGCAGTATCAGGATTGCTGAAGAAGCCGGAAATATTGCCTGCGCAGTTTTGGAAATCCTTGATTCTATCTATGACAGTAAAGCTATGCAGCCGGAAGATGCCCGCGGTAATAACATCGAGCTTCAGGCTGATGCCGGGAAACTCAACAGTAAAGAGTTTCAAGCGCTTTGGTCAAAAATTAATGCTAAATCTGTATATGTAGTGGATTTTGACACAGATGAACTGATAAAGAAGTCTATAGAATCTCTTGATTCCAATCTCAGGGCTGCCGGGATTTATTTCCGCGTGGAGACTGGAGCGATGGACTTCATTAAGTCAAAGGAAGATCTGGCTGCTGGTGTTTCATTTGTTAAAGAAGAGTCTGGAAGTTATGGTGTATCTGCGACAGCTAATTCAAATGTGAAATATGATCTGATTGGAAAGCTGGTGGATGAGACCGGGCTTACACGCAGGGATGTTATTGCCATTTTACAGGGGATCAAGCCGGCAGTGTTCAATCAGTTTAAGGGTAATCCGGAAGAGTTTATATCAAAGGCTGCCCAGCTGATTAACAGTCAGAAGGCAGCGGCTGTCATTGAACATATTGCCTATGATGTTCTGGATGAGCATTACGGGACGGAGATTTTTACTGCTTTGACAGCCAGGGGCAGGCTTGGTGTTAATGCGATGAAAGCTGAGAAGCACTTGTACGATTATATTATATATGATTCTTCTAATGAGCGGGAATTTGCGGCTGACCTGGATACCGATATGAATGTGGCGGTATATGTGAAACTTCCAGACAGTTTCTATATTTCAACTCCAGCCGGCCGTTATAATCCAGACTGGGCGATTGCGTTCTATGAAGGAAATGTGAAACATATATACTTTGTTGCAGAGACAAAAGGGTCTATGAATACAATGCAGTTAAGACAGGCCGAAATATCTAAGATTCACTGTGCAAGGGAGCATTTTAAAGCAGTATCGGGAGACAATATTGTTTATGATGTGGTAGACAGCTATTCAGCATTGATGGAAAAAGTTATGAAGCAGGAGGCAGGCAGTTATGTATAGTCTCTTGCGGAATAAAGCACAGCAATTGTGTTTTGCCGATGACCAGATGAAACAGGTTACTCTAAAAACATTTAAGAATAAAAGCAGATTGGTAAAATACGTCGAAAGGGATGCTTTCACATGCATTGAATTGAATATACCAAATAAGGGGAACTGGATGAAGCGGGTCTGTGCATATGCAGAGACCGTTATGGGTGACCTCAACAGAGGGCAGGCTAATACTTCAAAACAAAGAAGTGCAAGTACGGTTGAAATTGACAATCTGTCCGGGCTGATTGCTGAACATGCCTGTGATACGATATTAAGATGGCAGTTCGGAGATGAAAATATCATAAAGCCCCAGTCGGATAATTCCTTCAATCAGATTGATATTGAGCTGATTACCGGAAAGACTATAGAGGTTAGATCTTCGTGCGTGAGAAACGGAATTGAGTTTGCTCTGTTTGCAAAAGACACCGCTGACAGCAGGCAGCAGTACTTTGATGTAATCGGACCTTATTCAAACAGTTATAAACCAGGTGAGCAGCTTAAAGATTACTATATGAGGGTATTGTACGCGTGTGACAAAAAGAACTTTATGGAGTTATTTGAACGTCCTGTACTTCAGCTATTTATTACCGGAGGTGCAACGAAAGCCATGATGCAGGATACGGATGTTTATCAAAATAAACATTTAGTTCCTGCTGGCGGGCAGGTCAGGGTGGAATCGGATTACCGGGTAGTTCCTTTGGGAAAAAGTCCGGATGCGCCAGAATTCTTACATGTACTAGCCAGGGAGAACGGATTTGTCAGTCTGCATGATTTAAGCAGACTTTAAAGCAGCAGTAACTGAGCTGGTGACCTTCCTGTTCATAGCAGCGCAAGGTATAAATGCCCGGACCTGTCAGTTTTGAAAATTTCGCAATGAAATATTTCACAAAAATAGAATTTGAATAAACACAATGTCATCAGCTTAAGATTTGCTGCCTAAAATCTGTTACCCTGATTTTCGGATGAAACGGCATTTTTTGATGCAGATTATAAGACATCAGTCTTTAAGTTAATGGCATTGTGAATTAGCAGTGTTTTCTGAGGCAGAGCATAAGACAGCCAGCTTTAAGTTAATGACATTTTGATCATTCATCCATAACTGTAATTTCCATCAGCACATCTTTCTGAAACGGATGCATTTCGACTGTCGTACGCCCATCCTGTACGGACAGCCCTGATCTGGCAATTCTTCTTTCGTCCAAGTCATATACACGCACAGACGCATTCCTTAGCTCTGTAACCAGAACAATCTTCGTCACTCTCGGAATATAAATCAGATACGTTTTTTTATCCGGTGTATGTGCTGCCCGGATTTCCGGTGTTTTATTTAACAGCAGTGCCTGTGCCGGAACCAATTCTGTAATGTTTTTCTGTTCCAGATAATCGCGGATAAATCCATAGTCCCATGCTCCCGGAAATTCCAGTGCCTGCTGGCATGTAAATGCAGTATCAAAACCTTCCCCAAGCATTGGATTCGCAGGTCTGCCTGTTTTCATCCAGTTCCAGATCCCATGTGCTCCATATGTGATTCCAGCGCCTGCTCCGGATAAAATACTGTGCCATGCAGCTTTGCGGATATCTTCCGGTGTAAAACGTCCGTATAAATTGCGGCTGTAACCCATCTGTTCATAGCACGGTTCTGCATTAACCAGCGGCTTTTGATCATATTTTTCTTTTAATTTCTGTGGAAGAATATAGGCCATATCCTGAGCATCCCGGTTATGCCCGGACTGGAATACATAAAAATCCAGATCCCGTGCCAGTTCATCCGGTATCACATCATAACCGCGCCTGATATGACAGGTTTTTAACGAATCCGGGCTCTTTTCACACAGCACATCCAGCGCTGAGCGGTAATACGACACCGCCTCCGCCGTTTCAAAATCCGTATCTCCGCTGACAAAATAAACCGGATCAAATTCGTCAAACGCCTCCACGATTCTTTCTGTATAAGAAGGCACCAGTTCCTTCGGCATAATATTCACATCTGTTATTTTGCTGCCCCATGTATCCGGTACAAAATTCAGCCACAGCACCACAAGTGCCAGCGTAAATCCTTCTCTGACCGCCTCTTCACACATCCTGCGCGCATGTTCATAATAATCCATGACCGGTTTTGTAAAATCGAATTTCTGTCCGTCCTTTGTTTCAAAAGGATAAATCCCCGTATCAGACATACATCTGTCCCACTGGGGCATTGTATTAATCTGTAAAACGTTAAATCCCTGTTCCTTTCGCTTTTTCAGATAATATTTCCATTCATCCATTGTAATGTTTGTAAAAGCACTCCAAACCGTATCTGCCAGATAAAAAAACGGCTTGCCGTCTTTCAAAAATCCATTCCTGTCTGTATTGACTGTCAGTTTTCCCATATGCTCAGCTCCTTAATTTCAGCCCTATCCGGTCTGTACAGCACCCAGTAAATGAATACCCTTCATCCCGACCGCTGAATCATCCTCCTTATTATATTTCGTGTATCATACTATTCATAACACTCAATTTCAATAAATAATTTAGTTTATTTTTCTAAATTTACTGCTAAATCAGGCAAGCTGCTTATACTCAGCTTTAATAAATAGAACTATACATTTATCTAAATTTTCCACTTAAATTAGAAAGCCGGATGATTAAAGCATCTTTAAATCATCTTTTAAAAATAAAACTTGCAGCTCATATCCAGCCTGACATGTAAATGCAGCCAGTAACCAGCCGGGAGGAAAAAGTTTCTCCTCCCGGCGTCCCGTTCCCAGTATCATCCCCATACAAAAAATACTCCCATACAGCCCTCCGGCCATACAGAAGTATCCACAAATTTCACATCCCCCACACATCCTGATTCGTAGCAGAAATTGCCGCAGCCCCGGCATTCAGAGCCGCTATAACATCCTCTTTTTCCGAAATCAGCCCTCCGGTAATGACCGGAACAGTCAGATGCCTGCACATCATGCGGATCACCTTCGGCATCAGTCCCGGCAGAATCTCCACAAAATCAGCATATTCACATATCGCACGGTTTCCCGCTACATTGTCTAAAACTTTAGAATCAATTGCAAAAATCCGGTACACAGTGTACAGCGACAGCTCCTTTGCACGCCTGATCTGTTCAATTCTCGTAGATATCACACCGTCGGCTTTCGTATACTGTGCAATAAAATCCACTGCTTCCGGCCTCGCACTGAGTCCTGTCACCAGGTCCATATGCACAATCACGGTCTTATCCGCCTGTTTTAACTGCTCTACAAGCGTGCATATGGTTGCTACGCTTCCGTACAGTACAAATACAACCGCAATATCCGTATTTTCGATGCATTTATAAAGTCCTGATTCATTTTTTACTGCTGCAATGACCGGATTCATAGAGACTGCATCATAAAATTTCTGATTCATTTTTCTGCCCTGCTTTCTTCCTATTCACTGTGCCAGCAGACAAATGCCAGGCTTTTTCGAATCATCATGCTCTGTCCGGATGCACTGGCAGCACACCCGGACATTCTTAAGGATTAAATAATATTTAAAACACCAATTGATTTTAACAGCAGTATTACGAGCAGAACAGGCGCTATATACTGTATCATAATCATATATAAACTGCGTCTGCTGAAACTGCATCCTGATTTTTCTGCTTCATCGATAATGATTTTCGGTTTTACAACCCATCCGATTAAAATACAGGTGCCAATTGCAACAACCGGCATAAGTAAATTATTGCTGATATAATCCATAATATCCAGGATCTGCGCATGTGCTCCGTTTGGAAGTACAATATCAAAGTACAGTTTGTTATAGCCTAAGCATACGAGGATTCCGCCTGCAAGTGCAATCACGGTTTCAATAACAGCCGCTTTTATACGTGAAATATGAAACTCATCCATAAAGCTGGATACGACTGCTTCCATGACAGATACCGCACTTGTCAGAGCTGCAAAAAGCACCATCGCAAAAAACAGACATCCGATTACATTTCCGATTCCGCCCATAGCTGCAAATACTTTAGGCAGTGAAACAAACATCAGGCTCGGCCCGGAAGCCTGCATTCCTTCTCTGCCCATAAATGTATACACAGCCGGGATGATCATAACACCAGCCAGAAAAGCAACCAGCGTATCAAAAATTTCTATCTGGTTAATTGATTTTACCAGGTTGGCATCATCTGATACATAAGAACCATAAGAAATCATAATACCCATTGCAACACTCAGACTGAAAAACAGCTGGCTCATAGCATCCAGAAGCACTGTAAAAAAGCTCTGTACCGTCAGCCCTTCAAAATTCGGAATCACATAAATCAGAAATCCTTCCATTCCAGTGCGGACTGCCCCTGAATCGTCCTTATGCTGAATCGTCAGCGAAAAAAAAGAAATACCGATAACCAGAAGCAGAAGCAGCGGCATAATAACCTTTGAAGAGGCTTCAATTCCTTTATTTACGCCGCGGAATACAATAAATGCAACTGCAGCCAGAAATACAAATAAAAGTATCATCGGCTCTATGTCGCTTGTAATAAAGCCTGTAAAATATCCGTCTTCGGCAGCCATAGCGCCTTCCCCTGTTAAAAAGGCAATAAAATATTTTACAACCCATCCGCCGATCACGCAGTAATACGGCAGAATGATAACCGGTACAAGACAGGCAAAAATGCCCAGCGGTTTTGCTTTCTTATGAATAAAACCGTATGCTGTCAGAGGACTCTGCTTCGTCTTTCTTCCGATTGCCACTTCTGTCGTCAGAAGTGTAAATCCAAACGTCAGAGCCAGGATCAGATATAATGCTAAAAACAGCCCGCCTCCGTCTTTTGCCGCTAAGTATGGAAATCTCCAGATATTACCGAGTCCTACTGCACTTCCGGCTGCTGCCAGTACAAAACCGATAGAGCCGGAAAATGAGTTTCTGCTTTTTTCCTGTTTCATGTCTTACTTCCCTTCTTTTTAATACTCAGAATTTATTGTAAAGTTATAATTGAAAAAACTGGTTTAAATATAAAATCAATATATAATTTCATTGCGTATATTTAATCCACACGCACTTCTCCTGCCAGGATGCGTTTATAATCCTCATAGTTGCGCTCCAGCAGAGCCGGCGTATCCAGTTCATACGGACATTTGCTCCTGCACTGATTACAGTGCAGACAGTTTTCAATCTTTTTCATCATTTCCTGTGCCTGGTCTGTCAGCTGCGCTTTTGATGGTGAACGCCGGATTAACAGTGACATCCGGGCGCATGTATTTATTTCAATCCCAGCCGGACAAGGCATGCAGTACCCGCAGCCGCGGCAGAATTCTCCGCTTAATTCCTCTCTGTCATGTGCAATCAGCTCTTTCAGCTCCTGTGTCATAGCCGGCGGATTTTCTATATATGACAAAAATTCATCCAGCTCACTTTCACGCTGAACGCCCCAGATTGGCAGCACATTCTCGTACTGAGCCTCAAATGCATACGCCGCAGCCGAATTCGTAATCAGCCCGCCCGATAAAGCCTTCATAGCAATAAAGCCCATGTCTGCTTCTTTGCACTTCTCCACCAGATCCAGTTCATGATCTCCGCTCAGATAACAGAACGGAAACTGCAGTGTTTCGTACAGTCCTGATTCCACTGCTTCCTGTGCCACTGCCAGCCTGTGATTAGTAATCCCGATATGACGGACTTTTCCCTGTTCCTTCGCCTTCAGCATTGCTTCATACAAACCGCTGCCGTCCCCTGGCTTCGGACAAAACGGCGGATTATGAAACTGATAGATGTCAATATAATCCGTCCTCAGACTGCGCAGTGAAGTTTCCAGATCCTGCCAGAACGCTTCTGCACTGGCTGCACCTGTCTTTGTTGCAATATACACCTGCTCCCGCATGCCGTCAAACGCTTCGCCCAGCTTTTCTTCACTGTCTGTATACCATCTTGCTGTATCAAAATAGGTAATTCCGGCACTGTACGCCTTTTGTAACAGCCTGACTGCATCCGGAGCAGATATCCGCTGAATAGGAAGTGCGCCAAAACCATTTTTATTTACCGTAATCCCGGTTTTACCCAGAGTAACTGTGTGCATCCGTTTTTCCTCCCTTGTTTTTCTTTTATTGCCAGCTTTTCTATTATAACGTCTTTATCTTAGAGATGTAAAGGTGAATTGCAATATTTTTCTCTAAAACAGGGAATTTCTATCATTAGCAGACCCGCCCCAAAGCAGTTCTGTGTCATTTCTGCTATCTGTAAATCTATTCATGCGAAGGCATCCTGCAGCAGCTGCCGCATCGAATTTTCCCGGTCATGCATAGTTCGCCGAAAAATGGAAAACAATAACTAAAAATTCCAGAAAGGCATAAAACTATGATGATCACAGACTGTTTAAAAATCAACTTAAGAAAAGCCGCTGTCATAGGCTGCGGTTTTGTAGGTTCTTCCATTGCCTTTGCACTTATGCAGAGCGGTCTTTTTTCCGAACTGATTTTAATTGACGCCGACACTGACCGCGCCGAAGGAGAAGCACTGGATATCAGTCATGGAACTCCGTTTGCAAAGCCCATGAAAATTTATGCCGGCACGTATCAGGATATTACGGACGCCGCAGTCATTATTATTACAGCCGGGGCAAATCAGAAACCGGATGAATCCAGATTAGACCTTGTAAATAAAAATACCAGAATCATGCGCTCCATTGTCGGTGAAATCATGAACCATGGCTGTGAGGGCATACTTCTGATTGTATCAAATCCGGTCGATATCCTGACTTATGAGGCTTTGAAAATCTCAGGACTTCCGAAAAACCGCGTCATCGGATCCGGAACCGTCCTCGACACCGGGCGTCTGAAGAGTGAACTTGCGGAGCATTTAGGCGTAGACAGCCGCAGCATCCATGCTTTTATTATCGGTGAACACGGAGACAGCGAAATTGCAGCTTTCAGCAGTGCAAATGTATCTGGCGTGCCATTAAATGCCGTCTGCGAAATGCGCGGTTATTACCACCATGAAGCCGCTATGCTGGAAATTGCGCAGACGGTAAAAAACAGTGCTTATGAAATTATAGAGAAGAAAAAAGCGACCTATTACGGGATTGCAATGGCAGTACGCCGTATCTGCGAAGCAATTGTCCGGGATGAAAAATCCATTCTGCCAGTATCTGTTATGCTCGATGATCAGGTTTACGGGCTGCAGGATGTCGTACTCAGCATGCCGGCTATGATTGGAGCCAGGGGTGCAGAAGGGCTAATGCCGATTACTTTAAACGAAGAGGAACAGGCGCAGCTGAAAAAATCCGCACAGCTGTTAAAGGAAGTGATTGACGGCATAAATATCTGATGCCATTTTGATTATTCCCGTGCCTATAATAAATTCTGCCTGCAGATATAAGGCTGGTGCGATACCTGTAATGTATTCGGCCGTACAGCCGCTTGATTTTTTGTTTAAAACTATACTGTCTCCTGAAATTTTCCGCAGCATACAGACCCGGAGCTGTAAATCTGCTCATGAAGCAGTACTGCCTTGTGAGATTTCCACAGCATACAGACCCGGAGCTGTAAATCTGCTCTTCAAACAGTACTGTCTTTGGGATTTCTGCATAAACCAGAGCACTTCATTGTAAGAATTTCGCAAGAAAAACAACGATGTTTTGTAAGGAAACCTCAAACAGAAACAGAAGAAAATTATGGGGAACTTATTTATACTATATATAACAACATGGAGGAGAATAAAATGACAAACTCAGCACGAATCATCCAGAAAAAGAAACTTCGCCGCAAAAGACGCCGCTCCATACAGCGTCTGATCCTTTTAGGAGGGCTTATGGCCATTATTGTAACTGCTTTACGCACCGCATCTGATTTTATGCTTATTGACAAAACCATGCGTCATGAAGACAGCCGGATTCAGGCAGCATCTGCACTGCCTGTAAAACAGCCGGCAGAACGCCACGGCCAGCAGATTCAAAAGGATCTGGAAAAATATGCCGGCAAAAGCAGTTTTGCTGCCGAGATTTATGATAACCGTAACCAGTATCCGGAAGCTCTGCTGTCTGCATATCTGAACAATCCTGAAATGGAAGAATTTACCGCCGGATACCTTACTTCCGGCGCTCCGCAGAGCAGTCCGCAGGGCGGACTGAGCGATATAGAAATCCAGCAGGACTTTCCTCTGCTTCTGCAGTGGGACAAGCGCTGGGGCTATGTATCATATGGCGGCAGCATCATCGGTCTTTCCGGCTGCGGTCCGACCTGCCTGTCTATGGTCCTTATTTCCCTGACCGGGCAGACAGACCAGACGCCGGCCCAGGTAGCCGCTTTCAGTGAGGCAAACGGATATTATGTAGAAGGCAGCGGAACAGCCTGGGCGCTCATGACCGAAGGCGCTTCCCGCCTCGGCCTCTCGGCACGGGAGTTATCTTTAGATGAATCTGTCATGAAATCAGCGCTTGACAGCGGACAGCCGGTCATCTGCTCCATGGGGGCTGGAGATTTCACAACGCAGGGACATTTTATCCTTATTTATGGTTATAACGAAGAAGGTTTTCTGATCAACGACCCGAACTGTATTGCACGAAGCAGCCAGCCATGGACATTTGAACGGCTGCGCGGACAGATTAAAAATCTCTGGGCATACCGTCCGGCTGTCTAAACGCCTTTGGCAGTATATGTCACTGCCGCAAGGACCGGACACCCGGCAGCAGGCTGGCGGTGCATCAAAACTGCAGCGCAGCTAAGCAGCAGGGGATCTGGGCCTTGCGGCATGCGTCTTATTGCTTAAACAGAGTACTGCTGCTGGCTGCTGTATTGCCTTTCTGTTTATTTCTTCTCAAATTTTTCAATGATACATTCATGAACCTTCTTTTCCTTATTATAATTAATCCCGGCTAAAATGATATCTCCCGTATATCCCTGTACCCAGGAAAGATACTCCCGTTCCTTAATCTGTTTAATCGCTCCTTCCGCTGACTGATTCCATTTCATCTCTATTACAAGTGCCGGATAATCTGAATTCCTTCTGGGCAGATACATGACATCAGCGAAGCCTTTTCCGGAAGGCATTTCCAAAACGGGATTCAGATAATAAGCTTTTGCGCTGTAATATGCTATAAGTACTGCGCATGCCAGCGAATTTTCACTGTTGTATTTCAAAACAGAAGCTGTTTCATTATGAATACATGCGATTCCTTCTGCCACTTCCTTCCCGTTCAGAGCCCATGTACTTTTCAAAAGCTGTTCAGAGCGGTTTAAAGCCTGAACAAGTCCGTTCCATTCTGTACCATCTGCCGCATCCAGAAATTCCTGAGCCGTTTCCAGATTTGGTATCAGTACTTCCTCAGTCTTTTTATCATAGGTAAGATAGCCCAGATGTACTAAAAGCGTCAATACATCATCTCTTGTTTTAAAAGTAGTCATGTCATTTTGAAATCTTCTCGGATTTATTTTGCATCTCCCTCCGCCAAGCATCATTGTTACAGCTTCTTTCATTCCGTCAAAATTCATATCAATGTAGATTTTTAAAGCCTCATACGTTTCGGTTCCAGTCCAGTAGCTTTGAAATTCATTCCAGGTCAGTGCATCGGCAACAGATTTTGGATTATAAATATGCAGATTTCCCAAACGGTAGCCGTCATACCATTTTTCAGTTTCTGCATAATCCATCCCTTGTTTTTCACACTGTTCAGATACTTCTTCATTCGTAAATCCAAAATATTCCCCCAGATTCTTTGGAGCTATCATAGAATATTCATCAAAAACATTTAAAGCAGAATGTTCCCCATATTTCTTAATCGGTAAAATTCCTGTCATATAGACCAGTTCCGCATATGCACAGTCTTTAAATAACCCCCGCAGAAAATCCAGATATTTTTTCTGCTCGTCTTTCCGGTTTCTGGCAATCCGGAACACGCAGTCCCATTCGTCGATAATAAAAATAAATCCCCGGGATGTCTGAAGAAAAATCTGGTCCAGCGCTGCTTTTAATTTACTGCCTGTTTCAAATCCGGTACAGTCTGGAAATTCAGCCAGTAGCTCGGAAATAACACTTATTTCAATTTCATCAGTGAAAGTATCTATATCTTTTTCTGTATCCAAAAACCGCTGCACATCGATACGAATCAGATTATGCCTGTTTAAATGCTCTTGAAACGAAGGATTCTTTTCTATTTTTAAACCTGAAAATAACTTTTTTGAATCACAGCCGCAGCTGTAATAAGCTGACAGCATATTTGCAGCCATTGATTTTCCAAAACGCCGCGGACGGCTTACACATACAAACCGCTTCTCTGTTTTGTACAGTGTATTTATTTTCGATATGAGCATGCTTTTGTCCACATAAATATTTGAAAAACGTGCCATTTCAAACGAAACATTTCCAGGATTTACATAAATGCCCATGTCATCCTCTCCTTTCCGGCATGTCTGCTTCCGCCTTTATTATACTGAATTCTCATGCCGGATACAATACATGCAGACATTTTCGCATACAGGATGTCTGCTGTGCGCATGGAACAAGCCTTGCTATTTATTCTATATCCGGGTATAGTATATATAAATAATGGAAGAGGTGATTCACATGCCAGGATCGGTCGCAATCGGAGAGCAGGATTTCAGTGCCCTGATCAACAGGAAGAGCTGATTTATTTGAAAACCTTTCTGTCTGGAAAGAAGATGCATACAGACAGCTGCAGGGAACCTATCCGGTAATTTTTCTAAGTTTTGCCGAAATATGAACTTCTGCGAATAAACTTTTCCGTCATGCAGATACTATAAACAGTAACAGGAGGTCTGTACATGCCCCGAAAAATCATATTCCATATAGATGTAAACAGTGCATTCCTCTCCTGGGAAGCAGCTTACAGAATCAGGCACCTTGGCGGATCGCTGGACCTTCGCACGATCCCGTCTGCTGTAGGCGGAGATATTTCCAGGCGTCATGGAATTATACTGGCCAGATCCATTCCTGCCAAAAAGTATGGAGTCCAGACCGGAGAACCAGTTACAGATGCTGTGCGCAAATGCCCGCAGCTGAAGCTGGTGCCGCCAAACTACGGACTTTATGAAAAAAACTCCAAAGCATTTATGGAAATCCTGAAAAAGTATACTGACAAAATAGAACAGTACAGCATCGACGAAGCATTTATGGATATGACCGGCACAACGCTTCTGTTTGGTTCGCCTGTGATCGCTGCGACATCTATCAAAGATGAAATTAAGCGTACTCTTGGATTTACCGTCAATGTCGGTATATCCGATAAAAAACTTCTGGCAAAAATGGCAAGTGATTTTAAAAAACCAGACTTGGTGCATACGCTGTTTACAGAAGATATTCAGAAAAAAATGTGGCCGCTGCCTGTCCGTGATTTGTTTTTTGTAGGAAGTGCTTCTGAAAAAAAACTGCATTCCATTGGAATCCGGACCATAGGAGACCTTGCAAATGCAGACCCTGCCGCTTTAAAGGCAGTTTTGAAAAAACATGGAGAAGTTATCTGGAACTTTGCAAACGGACAGGATGTGTCTTTCGTAGAATCTGAGCCTGCTGATAACAAAGGCTATGGAAATTCCACAACCATAGCTTTTGACGTTACAGACGCTGCCTCCGCCAGACTGGTGCTGCTCTCTCTTGCAGAAACAGTTGGAAGACGGCTTCGTAAGGACGGTGCCAGGATTGAAACGGTATCCGTAAGTATCCGTTTTCACGATCTGAACACGGTATCGCACCAGAGCGTCCTGCCCGCAGCTACCAATATTACAAAAGAAATTTTTGATACTGCCTGCCGCCTGTTTGACGAACTCTGGGACGGAACTCCAATCCGCCACCTGGGTATCCATACCAGCAGGGCCTCTATGGACAATGCAGCCAGACAGCTGTCTTTATTTGACACTACAGATTATGAGAAGCTGGAAAAACTGGACCGGGCTGTAGACAGTATCCGGGAAAAATTCGGTTCTGATGCCCTTTTGCGGGCTTCTTTTTTAAATCAGAATAAAATTGATCATATGAACGGCGGAATATCAAGAGAAAAAAGAACTGTTGATTATACAAAAGAACTGGTAGAATAACTGCTGCCAGATGCAGCATGGCAAAGCACCTCAGACGCAGCATGTGCCTGGGGCACTGCTATCTGCATTATATCATTTAGATTTTATAATCTGCACAGAAAGGCGTCTTCATGGCATTTCAGCTAGGAAATATTACAGAAACAAAAGAACATGGCGTTTTAAAAGGTATCCAGCGTGAAATTGCATGCGACTGCTGGTTTACCAGCAGCGGACGGAGTATTCCTAAAGTCATTAAAGTCATGGACGATGAAGGCATTCTGCATACCATCCGCCATATTGAACTGCTGACATCGGAAGAAAAAACCTATTCCGGTATCCAGACAGTGGAACATCTGTGCAAAATACCGCTCGGCGGCAAGTCAGAGGTTGTGAAACTTGTCTATACAAAGGAGAATTGCAGATGGACAATTGTTGAAATATAATGATCAGACCGGACAATGACAAACAGGGATCAATGCGCTATAATAGCAGTATCAGAAATGCCGCGGAGCATTTACTGGAATTTTTGCGGCATTCATCACAGATGACAGCACAGGATAAAAAACACGGTCATTTGCTTATGCCGGATCGTGTTTTCTGCCAGGAACTGATGATTATGCGGCAGAGAAATCGAAAGGAGAATTGGCTTTATATGAAAAAATACAGGAAGATACATCAGCAGACAGATAATCCGTTTTTAAATTTGTACAAAATGGATGCAATAGACAATAAAGGCAGAGACTTTAATTATTATTTTGCATCCAGAAACGATGCACAACACATCAAAATACATACAAAATCTATGCAGCCCGAAGGCATTGTGATTTACGCAGTCACACAGGAGAACGAGCCCAGACTGGCGGTAATTAAGCAGTACCGCTATCCGCTGGATGCGTATCTGTATGAACTGCCGGCGGGACTGGTGGACGCAGGCGAAACGCCGGGCATGGCGGCTGCCAGGGAAATGAAAGAAGAAACAGGCATGGATTTTACAGAATATACAGGCGGCATGGATTTTTACAGAAGGCCGTATTTTATGGGGCCGGGATTTACCGATGAAACAAGCGCAGCTGTTTTTGGAACAGTGAGCGGATGTGTGACTGATGCAATGGCGGAAGATACGGAGGAAATACAGGTAATTCTGGCAGATAAGAGCCAGGTATGCCGGATTCTGGAAGAAGAACGTGTTTCCCTGCGGGGAGCGTACCTGATGATGCATTTTCTGCACTCTGACGGGCCGTTTTCATTTCTGGATGCATAAAACAGTATCATGAAACGGACGATGAAGGAAGGCTGGGAATAAGAAACTGGAAGGAAAGCCGGGAATAAATAGTTAAAAGTAAATGAAATAAAAAACGGCTCGCGGGTATGGCGTGGCCAGGAGGGGGAACTGTATATGACAGCAGTCCCCCTCCTGTATGCCAGATGCCGGAAGTAATGGATAGATTTGGTCAGGATGTTTTTTTTGTTTCTGCCAGATAGTAAACAGCAGAAAACGGTTTTAAAGCCAGTATGCATTCTCCCTTTTCAAGAACAGCCGCTTCGTCTGCTTTCTCCACGCTTCCGCCATAGCAGGTCCAGTCGCTGGACAGCAGAGGTTTTAGTTTTTCAGCACCAGGTACGGTCAGTCTGTATCCGGTCTGTTCACTGCCGGAAAAATTAAATACAGCAATGAGGCGTTCTTTTTTACTCAGACGTTCAAATGCATAAATGCACGATTCTTCCTGATGGCAGTCCAGCCACTGGAATCCTTCTGTTTCGAAGTCCTGTTCGTAGAATGCAGGATGTTCCAGGTACAGATGATTCAGGTCTGTCATAAACTGATGGAACGACTGGTGGGCCGGATAATCCAGAAGGTTCCAGTCCTGTTCTCTTTTTTCATCCCATTCACGGAAATGCCCGATTTCATTTCCCATAAAGTTCAGCTTCTTGCCAGGGTGCGCATACATGTACATATACAGTGCTCTGGCCTGTGGGAATTTTTCTTCGTAAGTGCCGTTCATTTTCTGAAGAATGGTGGCTTTTCCATGTACGACTTCATCATGGGATAACGGAAGCAGGAACTGGTCGTCGTAATAGTACATCATAGAAAAAGTCAGTTTGTGGTAATCGCGGCTGCGGTACTGCGGGTCGGTTCGGAAATAATCAAGTGTATCGTTCATCCAGCCCATATCCCATTTATAATCAAATCCAAGTCCGCCCTCGGAAGCATCTTTTGTAACGCCAGGGAAAGAGGTAGAATCTTCTGCTGAAAGTATTGCAGACGGATGAAGCATTTTTAATCCCTGATTCATATGTTTCATAAATTCCACTGCATTCATATTTACACCGCGTCCCGGATCTCCCTGCCAGTAAATAGCGCGGCTGATGGCATCCATACGCAGTCCGTCCATATGATATTCAGTCAGCCAGTAGTTTGCAGCTGACTGCAGAAAACTGCGTACTTCTCCGCGGGAGTGCATAAAGTTGCAGCTGCCCCATTCACTGACACCTACGGCATTATGCGGATATTCATACAGGGATGTTCCGTCGTAGCGGGCAAGCGCATAATCGTCAATAGCAAAATGCACTGGCACAAAATCCATAATCACGCCAATCTGGTTCTGATGACAGGCGTCAATAAATGCTTTCAGTCCGTCAGCTGTTCCGTATCTGGATGTAGGACTGAAAAAGCCGGTAGAC
Organism: uncultured Eubacterium sp.; assembly: GCA_910580075.1. Lineage (GTDB taxonomy): Bacteria > Bacillota > Clostridia > Lachnospirales > Lachnospiraceae > Eubacterium_J. The sequence goes on from CAJTVR010000042.1 coordinate 25,305, forward strand.
TGATAGCCCCAGGATTCATCACAGGGATATTCATTCAGCGGCATTATTTCCAGGTAATTATAACCGTTTTCCCTGACATACGGAATCAGGATATCTGCCAGTTCTTCGTAAGTGTACCAGTCATCCGGCTGCTGGGACGGTTTGCGGAAAGAACCCATATGTATTTCATAAATATTCAGCGGTTTATTTTTACAGTCGCTGCGTGTCTGCATCCATTTTCTGTCTTTAAATTTATAATGATTCATATCGCGGATAATGGAAGCGCTGGCAGGCCGCAGTTCCATGCCGTATCCATAAGGATCGCAGTGATCTGTGCAGTGTCCGTCTTTTGTATAAATTCGGTATTTATACATCATGCCCTCAGCAGCGTTTTCTGCCTGGCATTCCCAAAAATGTCCGTCATGGACCTGCATCATTTCTGATTCCTGCCAGTCATTAAATTCTCCAATCAGGGCAACACGGGATGCCCCTGGGGCAAACGTACGGAATATAGTACCGTGCCCGGTAAGATGTGCACCAAGAAACTGGTGGGCGTCAAATATTTTGCCAGTATAAAATCCATAAAAGTCCATAAAAAACCTCCGAAAGATAATAGACAATAGTTGTTTAGTCTGTTACTATATTATATATGGAAAAAACAGGCATTGTCTACCAACGATATTACCTCATATGGCGGATAAACGACAAATTGATAAAAATGTCGTTTTATGTTACAGAATACCGCTGGGTCTGCAGCTTCTGAAAAAAAGAGCAGTTATAAAATGCCTGGGCTTTGGAGATACAGACATGGATATCAGAATGGAAAAAACGGAAAAAGCTATTAAGAATGCATTTATTGAGCTGCGTTCTCATAAGCCTCTGGAAAAAATTACTGTAAAAGAACTGTGCGCTCTTGCATGCATAAATAAATCCACGTTTTATTCGCACTATGAGGATATTTATGCACTGTCTGAAGCGCTGGAATCGGAAACCGTTGCCTCAGTATTAAACAGCATCCCGCACAGAGGGGAATATATGATCGAGAATATAGGGGAGTTTACAAGGGAGCTGTCTCTTGCATTTGCGTCGCATATTTCGCTGATTAATATTCTTTTTGCAGGAAAAGGGCAGAGCGATCTTGCCGGAAGGCTGGAAAAAGAAGTGAAAAAGATGTTTTTTGAAAAATACCCGGAGTACCAGAGCAGTCCGGAAAAAAACATTCTGCTGTCATTCTGCATTCAGGGAGCATATTATGCTTATCTGAATAATCAGGATGTAAAAGCAGAGGCATTAATGCAGGTGATTGAGAATATTGTAAAAGTCCTGCAGCCGCTGTATTAATATAAATACTGCGGCTGCAGGGAATCGTATCAGTACAGGCGGCAGTCTGTTTTCTGGCATTATTTTTTATGAGGATGGTGCAGCAGGTGGGAAGCGAGATCTTTTCCCAGAAAATAAACACGCCGGTAATAGGTAAACGTGGAGATTAGTACAAATCCGATACTGATTCCTAACAGTGTTAATGCACAGTCACCGGCACTGTGCCACATGGCTTTTGTATCTTTTAGCAGAAAGTTTGCAGCTGTATTATAAATCAGGCTTCCGGGTGTAAGCGGAATAATAGCCGGATATAAAAAGACAGTAGAAGGCATTTTGCATTTCATAGCCATGATTTCAGCATAAAGCGAAGCAAACATGGCTGCTAAAAGGGAATATATAAGCCTTGAGTCTATGACCTGTACCAGCAGCAGATAACAAAGACGCGTCAGAGCGCCTCCAAATCCTGCCAGCACAAGATAATGAGATTTCATCTGAAATTTTACCCCGAATCCGATAGAGGCGAGGAAGGATAATAAAATAAGTTTTATACTTTCTGCCATTGTAGTGATTCTCCTCCAAACATGTATATGCATAAAATCAGTCCGAGCACAATTGCTACGGATTCCAGTACGACTTTTAAAAATTCTAAAATCCCATTCATTTCATTTCCACACAGTATGCTTCGGACTGCATTAACAAGCGATATGCTGGGTATCATCATGACGCAGTTGGTAGTAATAATGATAAAAAAATTCTGGCCAATGCCCAGTTTAACGTACAGCAGAGCAAGGACACCGGCTGCCCAGGTATAAATGGTATTTACCACAATCTGGTTAATATTTCTTTTATCAAAAAATTCAGACAGCCAGTACAAAACAAATGCGTTCAGGTTTGCAGAAATAATGTCTGCAAAACTTCCGCCATATATGGCACACAGTGTAAAGGTAGAAATCAGGTGTCCGAAAATAATAACCGCTCTTGGTGAGTCCTCTATATTTTCAGCTTCTCTCAGCAGCGCTTCCAGTTCGCAGGGCGGCGGGGTCTGTGCACATACTTTGCGGGAGAGCTGGTTGAAACGGTTCAGCTTTTCCAAGTGGGTATTGTGGGAATGTACGCTGATCTGTCTGGAACCGCTGAGGTTGTCCCGGTTTTTGGCGCTGAGTATAATAAGGCTGTTAAGTGAAAATATGCTGATGGAATTCAAATCGTAGCTGCGGCAGATACGGTACATGGTGTCGTTTACACGTTCCAGATTTGCACCTACGGACAGCATTCTGCAGCCAAGACTGACAGCAAAATCGAGTATGTATTCAATGTCATTCATAAGAAGTACCTCCGTAACATTTTCCTATTATATAACATTTAGACGGGGGTCTCAAGTAAAAGTTGCATAGATCAGGACTGTGCATCTGATATCCTAAGACCGGATACCGCACAGACCTGTCTGAACTGTTATGAAAGCGGATGCTGCTTTACATTCATCGTAACGGGAAAATTCTGAAGCAGTGATTTTCATACATCCGGGCCGGATGCACGCAAAGAACATGTATAAATCAGTTTATATGGCGGACAGCCAGGAGCGGAAAAACGGCAGATCAGCACCCTTCCTGAAGCAGTGATTTTAACAGCATGATATGGTATTCTTCATCTTTGACAATCCGTGCTAATACGGCATTTACCTGTTCATCACGTATCATTTTCATATGCATGCGGTACTGGTTTGCGGCGGCCTGTTCAGATTCAATATCGGCGGCAATCATCTTCAGGGGCTGGTCTGGAAGGGTCAGGAATTCAGGTGTCCAAAGACGCATTTTCCCGTTTGGCTGTTTTGCCGCAAAACTGACACTGCCGCCGAGAAGGTGGATAAGCTGGCCTAATTTCTGCAAGTGCATCATTTCGGCCATGGCAATTCCTAACAGGGTTCTGGCTGCAGAACAATGTCCGAAGGAGAGGCGGTTTTCGTTGCTGATATACTGAGTAATTGCGGAAAGTTCTGATACAGAACCGCAATAGTCAATACTGAGAAGGCTGGCATAAGCCGGGTTTTTTGCACTGACCGCAACAGGCGGATAAGGAAGGCTGGCAATTGCAGGCTGGATGCCGGAAAAGCTGCATGAATCTGTCAGAACAGTCTGTGTTCCTTGCATGATAAGTCATCTCCAATGATAATATTCGATATTATAGTATATTGCAGACTGTTCGTTATGGTGAGTCTTTTTGAACATAAAAATGAAATCCGCCGCTTTGTGGTGTCTGGCTTTTCATGCAGCAGTGCTTGTATTTTTTGCCGGAACCGCATGGGCATGGGTCATTGCGTCCGGGATTTTTAGGATGGATGGTATAAGGTCCGGCTTTAGGATTTTCACTGTCAGGCGTACCGGATGCTTTCTTTTTTTTCTGTGGGTATGCATGATAATAATATCCGCCTGGAAACAGGGGTTCCAGGTCCTGGTATGTTTTCAGCAGGCTGTCTTTTAATACGGGGAGTGTCTCAGGATGTGCAAGTTTCCGGATAAATGGTGCAATTTTCTCATAATCCGGCGGAGATTCCAGCTTTATGATTTCAGCCTGCTTTAATGTGTCATCACGTTCTTCTATCATGCAGAGTTCTGCGTCGGTTATGACAAATTTCTGGTACGAAGCATCGGTATCTTTTAATACATGAAAGATCTCCAGATAGCGTTTTATTGTTTCTCCGATTTGCGGAGACTCTTCTATGCGCTGGTAATAATAGGAGTCCGCAGCCGCTTTGATGATCTGTCTTTCAGAATCTGAATGATATATTTTTTCGGCAAAAGCAAGCAGCTGGAGAAACAGGGTACATTCTTTGGAATTACGTTCTAAGTCGGTGCACATCCGGGCTGCCGCAGATAAGAGCGCCGGTGCAGATTCTTTCATGTAGATGCTGTAGCGTGCAAGGTGCTGCTGCATACATTGCAGAATTTCTGCAAGATACTTTTTTCTGTAAGAATACAGCATGCAAAACACCATAGTATATGCGCTGTCCAGCTGATGAATATCATCTCTTGTCCAGCGGGTATCTTTGCGGATGATTTCCAGAAGCACTTCAACGCCCTTTTCATAACAGAAGTTATCTTTACAGACTCTGGCATACATCAGCAGAAATTCGGTATCCCGGCATCCCAGTCCGCGGGCTTTTTCAAAAGCAGACAGAGATTTGTTTTTAAAGCCCCGTTCCATGTAAGAAATAGCAAGTTCTTTTTGAAACCATTTATTCTGAGGATCCCTGCTGGCCAGAAGTTCGGCATTTTTTACGGCTTTTCCGGTATTCTGGCATTTGCGCTGTGCCATGACAAGCATATATAAAAACTGCAGGCTGCCGGGAAAACGGTGCCAGGCTGCTTCACAGGTATCTCTGTATAAAATCATGTTTTTTTCTTTCCGCAAGGCCTGGATCTGCTGCATCATCTGAACGGCTGCCGGGTCAGTCAGAGCCGGGAAGACAGGCAGTTCCTGGCGGTGCTGCTGTTTTTTCAGCTGTTCATAGGCTTCCCGTATTTTTTGAAACTGCTGCGGGTCCGATTCCGGGGAATGCTGGCGGACTTGTTTAAAATATGCTTTTTTTATTTCATCCTGGGATGCGCCTGGTTTCAGTCCCAGTGTATGGTAATAGGTATTCATCTGCTTTACTCCTGATATTTTGTAATCGGGCGGTGCTGCCTTGTCAGAGCCCGCCCAGCCTGTCTAGCAGGTTCATCAGTTCTTCCTCGCACATTCTGGCAGAATTCAGGTCTCCTGACAGGAGAGATTCTTTTAGATTATACAATGCTTCTTCCAAATCTTTTTTATAAGACAGACTGGCCTGTATCAGAGGGTCTGTGAGCATACGTTCTGTGCGGCGGATAATTGTACGAAACTGTCTCGCGTGAGGCGCTTCTTTCCAGTTTTCCACATGAATCCTGCCTGGTTCAGAGTCCGTTTCCTGCAGCATATTGATTTCGATAGAAGCGTCGGCTCCGGTGCTTGGAATGGAAGCTTTTACGTTCAGCATGCCGTTCAGGTTATAGGAAAACTCCACATGAATCCGTTCGGCATGGGCTTTTTTGGGAGGAATCCCGTGTATCTGAAAATCTCCCAGAAAATGATTCCTGCTGGCAGTCGCGCTTTCGCCCTGGTAAACTTCGATATGGGCGGCTGTCTGATAGTCACCGCTGGTAAAATAAGTCTCGCAGCGGGTCACTGGTATCGTGACATTTCTCTGGATAATTACACTCATGCGGTCTTCGGAATAATCGTCAGTCACCCGGACGCCGAGCGTATATGGAGTTACGTCAGTCATAATCAGGCTGTTTTCCTGCTGTATGCTGCCTTCTATAATTCCGGCCTGAATGGCGGTGCCTTCAGCTACGGCGAAATCCGGATTGACTGCCTGGGAAGGTTCCATATGCAGGTAATTCTGGATATCTTTTGTCACAAGCGGCATTTTGGCAGATCCGCCGACTAAAATAATCCGGTCAATTTCTGAAGGCAGAACTCCGCTGTCGGCCAGCACAACGTCAATCGGCGGGTGCGTGCGTTCGATCAGGTCTTTGGTCATATCTTCGAAAATTTCTGCCGAGATGGTTTCATCAAGAGCCAGCGGTCTGCCGGCGCTTTCAGCAATCATCGGTATCATGACCCGGTATGAAAGCTGTGTGCTTAAAGATTTTTTGCATTGTTCGGCTGCTTCTTTTAATTTTGCCATAGCATATTTATCAGTAGAAAGGCTGATGCCGTGTTTGTCCTGAAACTGTTTCAAAAGCCAGTTAACCAGCGCTTCGTCAAAGTCTTTTCCGCCCAGCTGGTTGTCGCCGCTGCTGGCTTTTACTTCCAGTACACCGTCAAACATTTCCAGTAAAGTTACATCAAAAGTTCCTCCGCCCAGATCATAAACGAGGATGTGGCTTTCTTCTTCCATATGCTCGAGGCCGTAGCTTAATGCGGCAGCGGTGGGTTCGTTTAAAATGCGCATAACTTCCAGCCCGGCTTTTGTGCCGGCTTCTACGGTTTCCTGTCTTTGCAGGTCGTCAAAATAAGCCGGAACAGATATGACGGCTTTTGTAATTTCTGTTTTCAGGTATTCTGAGGCATAGTTTTTTACATATTCCAGCAGTCTTGCGGATAGTTCTGCCGGGGTATAAAACTGGCTGCCGAGGGGGATTTTTTCACGTGTGCCGATCTTCCGCTTTACTTCAATGGCAGTGTTTTCCGGTGAGAGCAGATACTGTGCCCTGGCCTTTTCTCCGACCACAAAGTTTCCGTCTGAATGAATGCCTATGACTGACGGGGTAATGATTTCATTTTCCATGTTAAAAATCATAAGCGGTCTGCCGTTCTGGATCACAGCGGCTTCTGTTGTGGATGTGCCTAAATCTATTCCAATAATAGTATTCATATATTCTCCTTAAAGATGACCGGGGCTGTTATTTTACCAGACGGTATGCCGATACCCGGGCTTTCTTTTTTACAGTGCCTTTGTAAAAATATCCGCACTGGTATATGCCGGCAACTGTTTTATCCAGAGCCGGATCAGAAGTCCTGACGGCATCGATCACGTCATGCAGCTCATAATCTACTGCTACGCCGCAGTCCTGTATCATGCTGATCTGACAGGAACTTCTGTACTGGCCGAGCGTTTCTTCCATAAATGCAATCTGCTCAGACCAGCTGCTGTCTTTTTCTGATGCAAAATGTTTCAGATTCCAGAACTGTGTCTGATAGGATTCGAACAGCTGTAAAAGCAGCAGTTCTGTGCGGGCCGATTCCTGAATGTGCTTCTGCAGACTGTCCTGGCCGGTTTTTTGATCTTCCCATTCATCCAGAAGGTCTTCGACTGCCATATCATGTTTCCGAATGTCAGACTGAAGCTGGCGGATGTTCCGGTCCAGGCAGGTTTTAAGGTCAGAAACTGCCAGACTCAGGGATTCGGGCGGGGCAGAGGGCGGCTGTGCAGGCTGGAGACTGAGAACGGTCTGTAGGAGAGTATCCAGTCTGCCGGCAGTCTGATTCAGAACTTTCAGCTGGGCAGCGAAGTGCTCCTCCAGTCTGCCGGCAGTCTGATTCAGAACTTTCAGCTGGGCAGCGAAGTGCTCCTCCAGCCTGACATCAGTCTGGTTCAGATGTTCCGGCTGAACAGCCAGGCGGTCTTCCAGCCTTTCCAGCACCTGATTCATGCTGTCCAGCTGTCTGCGTTCCAGGGCAGATGACTCAGCCAGAGCCTGAAGCTGGTCTTCCAGACGTTTGAAGTTTTTATTGCGGCTTTTATTTCTAAAAAACATATGTTTCTCCTGTCTTTATTTCTCATTTGTATCTATAGTATACCATTGTTTTGGGGATACTCAATAGAATTTTGAATATGGTATCTGCATATATTTGGATACACATAAAAACTGCTGTAAAATCAGCCCTGATTCTTACAGCAGTTTTCTTAAGCCAAATCTTCCTATTCCAGATATTTCAAAAAAAGCAGCACTTATCTGCTGTTTTGATGCTCAAACGCTTCCCGGCATGCTTTAGCAAGCTGTGCTCCGCAGGAAGTCCCTTTATTTCCGCAGGTAATTCCTGACAGTTTGTTTTCAATCTCTGCTACCGTCATGCCATTCACAAGCGCCGGAATTGCTTTGAGATTGCCGTTGCATCCTCCTGTAAAAGAAACATCTGTGATAATATCTCCTTCGATATTCAGTTTAATCTGACTGGAACAGGTTCCTTTTGTTTTATAAATATACTCCACTTTACCGCATCCTCCTGTATCAATTTTTCTTAGCAGCATGATAAAAGATGCTGCGTATCAGATACAGTTTACTATATTTTTTTCGTTTCTGCAAATCATATTGTTCTAAAAGACATAAAGGCAGCAGCTGTGGCTTTACACAGGCATATCGGCAGGTTTAGGTTTTCCATCCGGCGTCCGGGCAGCATAGTCAGGTTTTCATAAGCAATGAACAGATCTGTCCGTATCCCTACTGATCTGCCAGTCTTTTGATTCCGTCCAGTGCCTCTTCTTTTGAATAATTATGTTCTTCCAGGAAATCAGTGTCTTTTTCTCCGATGTACTGATAAAATAATATTGCTGCCAGAACTTCCTCTTTATGATGATAGTCCATATTTTCCAGTAATAAATTCTCTGCTTCATTTATGAAGCCCTCATCAGCCATTTTTTTTAATTCTTCTAATGTTTTTCCAGAAACCTCATATTTGCTTTCTTCCGGCAGTTCGACAGATGTATATTGTTTTCCGAGCATTAGAGAGAAAAGCACTCTGGCCATTTCTTTGATCATGCGCATAATATAGTCTTTTTCGTCTCTAAAATCCATGTTTCTTTCCTCCATAACATTTTAATCTATAAATATATCGGACTTCTTTCGTGAAAGTTTCCTCCTTTCATGTACAGACTGCCATTTTCCAGTATGAAACAACAGGACACAAAGCGGGAAATGTCTGTAATTCTCAAATTAGACACATATGTCTGCTGCTGTTTTTTTGCTTTCTGACATGACTGTACTATTAATAACATAATCCCGGATGATATGTGAAGCAGGGAATACTGGTGGCAGACTGTAATAAATATCTGGATATTATTTCAGAAATCCCTTGACAAAATACTTTACTGGTGATATGGTTAATTACACAAGTAATGAACCATATCACTAATAAACCTAAAAGACAGAAAGTGATGAAGCATGCACGGGTTAACAGAGCAGATGTTTCCGGCATAGCAGATCAGGAAAGCGAGGTGACCTGATTGAATGAAATCTTAAATCAGGAAAAATCGATTTATCTTCAAATCAGTGAAATGATTGAGAATGATATTTTACGGGATATTCTTTATGAAGAAGAAAAGGTACCCAGCACGAATGAGCTGGCAAAGTTTTTTAAGATTAATCCTGCAACTGCAGCAAAGGGAATCAATTTACTGGCAGGGGAAGGAATTCTGTACAAGAAAAGAGGGATTGGCATGTTTGTGGCTCAGGGAGCAAAGGAAGCAGTCAGAAAGAAGCGTAAAGATGCATTTTATGAAAATTATATTAAAACACTGCTTGTGGAAGCAAAAAGCCTTGGAATCCGTGAAGAAGAACTAATCGAAATGATTCAGAGGGCGGACGTAAACAGCTGAAGATGCCGGATCATGAAGGGAAATACGAATCGAAATGATTCAGAGGGCGGATGTAAACAGCTGGAAACGAAGACGCCGGATAATGGAGGGAAATATGAGTTTAGTATGTAAGGATATCGTTAAAACGTATCATAAAACGGATGTTTTAAAGAACATAGACCTGGAAATAGAGCAGGGGAAAATATATGGTCTGATTGGAAGAAACGGGGCTGGGAAAACAACACTGCTGTCAGTGTTAACAGCACAGAACCCGGCGACAGGCGGCTCGGTGAGCTACAATGGACAGCCAGTCTGGGAAAATCAGGCAGCGCTGGACCACCTTTGTTTTTCAAGGGAATTAAATCCGGTATCAGCATCCGGCCCAAATACAATGAAGATTAAAGAATATCTGAAAACAGCGTCTATGTTTTATCCGGCATGGGATGCACAGATGGCGGCAGATTTAGTGAAGATGTTTCATCTGGATGTAAAGAAAAGGATTGCAAAAGCATCTAAGGGCATGCTGAGCATGGTGACGATTATTGCTGCCATGGCAAGCAAGGCAGACATTACGATTATGGATGAGCCGGCGGCAGGTCTGGATGTTGTGGCCAGAGAACAGCTGTACAGAATGATAATCGATGAATATGCAAAAACCGGACGCACGTTTGTGATATCGACACATATTATTGATGAAGCTGCTGATGTATTCGAAGAAGTTATTATTTTAAAAGAGGGCAGAATTTTGCGCAAAGAAAATACGCAGAAACTCCTGGAGCGCAGTTTTCATGTAAGCGGTAATATACAGGATGTAGAGGCAGCCTGTGCAGGACTGGATACATTTGCACCAAAGACAATGGGGCGCAGCATGGGCGTGACTGTCATTTTAAAAGAAGGACAGAAACTGGCACAGGGATATGATGTGACAGTACAGCCGGTCAGTCTTCAGGAACTGTTTCTGGCTTTGTGCGGAGAGGGGGAAGCAGTATGAAAATATGGGGGATGAGGCGGCCGGTATATTATTTTATCCGCCAGGCAGAGATCTATGTGTTCTGGTCAGCTGTGGGCAGTCTGGCAATGACGGCGTATATATGGCTGATAAATGCGGAAGGTGCAGGCATTCAGGAAGTTTTTGCATATGCTCCAAGTGTAGTTATGTATATGAGCATGATTGAGCTGTTTGTACTCGGGATGTCATCCAGCCAGTATTCTGTTCTGGTATCATTCGGATGCCGCAGAGTGGATGCATTTACCGGTATTCTTTCAGGTAACCTGCTGTTTATCGCACAGATGATGATTTTATACGGTTTTATGCTTACCAGAGCGCAGGGAGAGATTTTTAACCCCAGTATACAGACTGTTCTGGCTGGATGCCTGATTCTGGAAGGAGTATCAAAACTGCTGGGCCTTGTCTCCATGCGCTGGGGAAAAGCGGCTCATATTCTAATGACGGTTATAGTTGTTATTTTTGCTATGTTTTTCGGAGCATGGGCCGGGTATGCCGGAATTCAGGGCGTAAAGATTCCGTTTGCCGCAGTCATGAGCAGAGAAGTGAAATGGCAGATACTGATATTATCCGCAGGTACGGTCATCTGTGCACTGTCGAATCTGGCAGCTTACCGTATTTTCAGGAAATTTGAAGTAAAAGCATAACACAGCACAGGGAGGAGAACATTATGAGAGAGCTGAAAGCACAGTTTTGTGCGAGACGGGGTGAGCTGTTTCTTATTCTGGGAGTGGAAGCAGGATTTTTTATCCTGGGTGAGATACTGTTTGCTGTTATCATGCATACTGAGGGATCAGAGAATACGGTGTTTCAGATTGGCACATTAGCGGCAGTGATAGCGGCGGCCTTTGTAATAGGAACTATGGGGATCTCTGTACTGCCGCTGCATTTTAATCTGGCAGTCAGCATGAGAACCGCAAGAAAACGTTTTATGCCGGCATTTTTACTTGTATCATGTCTGGAAAATCTGACGGCTGCGGGAGCCGCTTACCTGCTGTCCCTGCTGGAAACACGGATCATGCAGACTGTATATTCCGGAATGAGCCGGGAATTCGTATCAGAGTATATTTTTCAGTGGAAATATATACTGGCAGCCTGTCTGGGGCTTGTGGCACTGAATATGTTTATGGGAATGCTTTTTATGAAGTACGGCCAGATTGCCTGGGCAGGTTTCTGGGTGCTGTGGGTGATCAGTACAGTGGGAGCGCCGAAGATTTACAAACTTATGAAACAGGTGCAGGGAACGGTACTGGGGGACATTTTCAGATCGGTTTCTGATTTCACAGGCGGATTTACAGAAAACGGGATACTGGCGGCGGCTGTAATTGTGTCTTTAAGCCTGCTGGCGGTGTCGTGGATAGTGCTCCGCAGGCAGGAGGTAAAAATGTAAAATATGCGGCAGGGCGCACAGGAAGACAGCCGTAACGTATTCATATGGCCAGTGCAGCAAATGCGCAGACCTGTTACAGACAGGCGTAATAATTTCAGAGAAAACCTTTCAAAATTACTTGCAATAAAATGCAATCACCGTTAATATATAATCAGCGTATTTTATAAACAGGACTAATAGAAAGCAGCAGGTAATAAAAGATGGAAGTTATAAAAGCACAAAAAGGAAAGCAGATTGCAAAGCGCAAAGACAAAGTAAAAGAGTGGTATCTGATTCAGGAAGGTTCTGTCATTCAGAAACTGGGATTTGCAGAGATTGTGCTTGGCAGGAATTCGATTATTGGATTACTGGAACAGGACTGGTTTATCTGTGATTATGCCGTGCAGGAGGATGCGGTTCTTGTCGTCATTCCATGTGCGGGTGCAGATGATTTAAGAAGAATTTTAGCAGCAAATGAACGTTACCGCATCGTTTTCCTTCGGGCAGCGATAGAGCAGAGACACCGTATGTTTGTGCTGTATTCACAGCTGCATAAACGGACGGGGCAGTTCCATGCATTTGTACAGACCGTTTATAATGATTACCAGACGTTCTGCAGCAAATACCAGCTGGATGAGCAGGCATTTCCACAGATGGATTATTTTAATATGCTGGAGATGAAGCATAAAGCAGAATTATGGGAACTGAATAACAGTGTGAGCCTGATTAAAAATATATTGAAAGATTATATCCAGCTGATGATCAAGGATGATCATTTGTGCGTGGGGGTTGTCATGGAAGCATCTGCACAGATGCACCGGGCGATGCTTGGTATTAAGGAAATGGTGACGTACCTGATATCCCATAAAGAAATTCTTCTGTCAGAATCAGAAAATGATATATTTCATCTGTATTTTGACCTTGCTATGCGCTGCGGAAAAAGGCAGCTGGATTTGGAACCTGTGGAAAAGGAAGTTCAGTTTCTGGCAGGTTTTATTCAAAAATCACAGATGTACGATGCTGAACTGACGAAAAAACGGATGAAACAGTATCAGGAATATGATTTCAAAAATGCTGCATCTTCCCAGGTGACAAAGATTACAGATGTGCTGTCTGAAGACTGCATGAGGCATATTATGGATTTTGCACAGCTTGGGACAGAAGAGGCAGCTGCATTTAAAGACCGCGTAGAAGAATACCGGAATCTTCCGGATATGACTTCAACAGATTCCGAGGCTTATAAACTGCGTAAACAGATTACACCGCTTTTTTATGATATTTACTTTAAAGTTTTTATGCAGGCAGTCGAAGATGAAAGCGCAGTTTCGCCTATTATAGAAATGTTTTTGAATTTCGGGTTTATGGATACACAGCTTGCGGGTGAGGAAAACACAAAAGCTCTTTATGACCTGACCGGACGGCTGCGCCAGTTTCAGTCTGAGCGGGTTTATACCATTTATGAATGGCTGAAAAGCATTTACCGCGGCAAAAATGAGCCGTCCAAAAATGAATTTGAGTTAGATTATCTGGCATACCTTTTGGAACAGCGCAAAAACGGCGAACTGTCGGACGACCAGGTTAAGAAAATGCAGAAAGACCAGAAAGAAAAAGTCCGCTTTGAAATTCAGAATATGTTTAACTCTGCAAACAGGGTTACTTACGGAAAAGTGACGACATTCTGTCCGATACTCGGTGAGTATGACCTGATTAATACGATTGACAAAATGGCGGTAACTGTTGAAAAACTGGAAGATGAGCTGAACAAAGTGCGTAAGGTGGATTTCTCGGCATTTTTCCGCGAAGTAAATTTCCAGGGAGACGGGAAAGATATTTTAAACCACGAGCTTTTGATGTCAGAAGTGCTGCCTGATATTATACTGATGCCGAATGCCGGAACCAGGGCGATGATGTGGCAGGAAACAGCTGACAAGCGCAGGGATACACCGGCCCGTTTTCTGTTTCCGATCTTTACAGCTGCAAGTTTAGAGGACATGATGGTAGAAACAGTTGCCAGATACCGCTGGGAGATGTGCCGTAAGATTCAGGGTGTCCGCTGGAATGATATCCGTGAAAAATCACTTACTTCGGAATACTGTGATTATCTGCAGTTTTACCGCAAAAACCGCGATCTGTCCGCAGATGCTAAGGATAAGCTGAAAACAGCCATTCAGAGAGCAAAAAATAATTACCGTGAAGTATTTGTTAAAGATTACCAGGGATGGATTAATTACGAATCAAAAGGCAGCTTCCGTCTGAACAAGGTTGCCAGGGAAATTCTGATTGTTTACTGTCCGTTTGCCAAAGATATCAGAACAGCTTTAAAAGTAAATCCGATGTACCAGACTTCCATTCCGAAATTTGAACGGGATAATGCTAAGAAGGCACAGAGGCTGACAGCGCTGTATGATAAATATGCAAAGGCTGGCGGAGAGATTACGGAGGAACTGAAAGAAAATCTTTTGTTCTGTCAGATGTAATAACAGGCAGAGTATGTGTGCACATATTGTTTGTGTTTAGAAATGCTTACTCTGCTTTAGGTGTAAAATATAACTATACTGTTGAAACAGCCGGGAAGGGGCTGCTGCATTTAAGAAAAATAATACAGGATATAGTTTTAAACTGTTCTTTAAAGCTGTATCCTGTATATATTTTGATTAGTGCGGCAGCTCCTCTTTGTATGACTGGCAGAAAAATATACCACGCCAGGTGTCCTGGCTTCCATCTTTTCTCCGCAGGCACGTCAGCAGTAACAGCTTTCCCATCCGGCTGGCTTACAGCAGAATATACTTCTAGCTGCCAGATTGCGGCACACAGCTCCAAAATAGCATCTGTACAGACACATTAAAATTCATCCAGTACCAGCCGGGCAGAGGCACTGTTTCCTTTTTCTGTGACTCCGGAGAACAGTTAGAAATTCTTAATTTTCTG
>CAJTVR010000043.1 GCA_910580075.1 uncultured Eubacterium sp.
CTGTTGGGTATAATGAAAATGATGTTAATGATATAATCAAATCGGTTAGAAAGAAAAAACGAGTATGAGAATTGTGATAGATACAAATGTTTTGATTTCTGCTGTATTTTTTGGCGGATACGAATACGAGGAAATCGTGCAGGAGATGATTGACAGAAAACAAGGGCATATTAATAGAACAATTCCCTGCCCTGCCATATGCCGCTGAACCCGCCTGATACTGCAGGGTGTCCCGCTGTCATTGAGTATACGGCATATTTTGACAGCTTCGTACCTTTTCTTTGAATCCTCATATGCCTATTTCACTTTCTGGCCAAACTTTTCAACATTTCACAATAAAATTTTATATTTACTCTAGTATTCCATCCAGACAGTTTTTAAAGTACTGCCGGATATAATTTTTCCAGTTTTAATCCTGCATCTGTTGTTTTAAATTGCCAGTTTATATTTTTGCACTCTGCATTCCGTCTGACTGTCCAAATGCAAACCTATTCCTTAAATCTAAATCTTTTCATGTCTGGAAGCAGTTTTTCAAGCGCCTGTTGACTCATAACACCCGAATAAACATCATGCTTCTGGCAGCCCGCAGCCCAAAAGCAGCTGATACCCTGCTGCGGAATACTAAACATACATCCTGTCAGTTTTCAGCCTGCTGTTCGTAAACGGAACAGAAAAAGGAAAAAGTTTCTCTGCCTGGCGTCCGGGAATCCTTCACCTTTCGTATAGAAAAAGAAAAAAGCGGCCCTCCTCTATAAGGAAAAGCCGCTAATCCCATTTTTAGTTCATGTACCGTTTTACGCAAAGTCAAAAATAGACAGCTGGTTCGACTCCGGAATTTCTCCTAAAATGCCAAGGTCCCCCATTAAATCTGCCACAGACTTGCTCACTTTTGACCGCTGCCTGAAATCATCTTTTGATAAAAACGGCCCGTCTTTGACTGCCTCTGCCACGCCTTCTGCCGCTTTTTCACCCATGCCGTCAATCGCGCTTAAAGCCGGCATAATCTTTCCGTCCCTGATCTGGAAATGCCGGGGGCTGACTGTAGAAAGGTCAATCGGACAGAATTCAAATCCTCTGGCGTACATTTCCTGAACGATTTTCATATCCTTAACCGTATCCTGTTCTTTTTTAGTCAGCGTATCCCTGCGCCTTTCATAATCGCGCATAAAATATTCCAGTTTTTCTTTTCCCTGGCACATCAGCTCGTAGTTAAAAGACGTCGCACGGATGGAAAAGTATGCCGCATAATAAGCAAGCGGATAAAACACCTTGCAGTATGCAATCCTCCATGCCATCATAACATAAGCCGCCGCATGGGCTTTCGGGAACATGTATTTGATTTTCTGGCAAGACCAGATATACCAGTCAGGAACGTCATGCTCTTTCATGGCTTTGATCCACTCTTCCTTCAGGCCCTTGCCTTTTCGCACGGATTCCATAATCGTAAACGAAAGCTCGCTTTCCAGCCCCATCCCGATTAAATAAATCATAATATCATCACGCGTACAGATTGCGGTGGAAATCGTCGCATTTCCTTCTTCGATCAGCGTCTGGGCATTGCCGAGCCATACATCCGTACCGTGTGAAAGGCCGGAAATACGTACCAGGTCTGAAAATGACTGCGGTTTTGTATCAATCAGCATCTGAATGACAAATTCTGTTCCAAACTCCGGAATGCCAAGAGAGCCTACCGTACAGCCTCCGATGTCTTCCGGGCTGATTCCAAGCGCCTTTGTGCTCTTAAAGATTGACATGACTGCCGGATCATCCAGCGGGATTTCCGTTGCATGAATCCCGGTTAAATCTTCCAGCATACGAATCATGGTCGGATCATCGTGCCCGAGAATGTCCAGCTTTAACAGGTTGTGGTCAATGGAATGGTATTCAAAATGGGTCGTAATAATATCCGTGGCCATATCATTGGCCGGATGCTGGATCGGTGTAAAGGAATAGATTTCTTCCCCCATCGGCAGAACTACGATTCCGCCCGGATGCTGGCCTGTCGTTCTGCGGATGCCGACACATCCCTGTACGATACGGTTAATCTCACAGACCCTTTTATGTATGCTGCGCTCTTCATAATATCTTTTGACATATCCAAACGCTGTCTTATCCGCCAGCGTGCCAATCGTCCCGGCCCGGAATGTCTGCCCGGCACCGAAAATTACTTCTGTATATTTATGTGCTTTTGACTGGTAATCACCCGAAAAATTCAGGTCAATATCCGGCTCTTTGTTTCCTTTAAATCCAAGAAACGTTTCGAATGGAATATCAAATCCTGCCTTTACAAGCGGTTTGCCGCATTCCGGGCAAAGGCGGTCCGGCATGTCACAGCCAGAGCGGCCCGCATATGCCTTTACTTCATCTGAGTCAAAATCGCTGAAATGGCAGTTTTCACAGTAATAATGCGGGCTTAGCGGATTTACTTCCGTAATGCCTGCCATGGTAGCGACAAACGAAGAGCCGACCGACCCCCTGGAGCCGACCAGATAGCCGTCCTCGACAGATTTCCACACCAGTTTCTGGGCAATAATATACATCACGGCATAACCGTTTGAAATAATGGAATTTAACTCCCGCTCCAGCCGTTTTGATACGATATCCGGCAGTTTTTCCCCATACATTTCACGTGCCTTGCTGTGGCAGATATCCCGGAGCATCTGGTCAGAATTTTCAATCACAGGAGGTGCTTTATCCGGCCGCACCGGAGAAATCCGTTCGCACATATCGCAGATTCTGTTTGGATTTGTGATTACAACCTCTTCTGCCTTTTCACTCCCCAGATAGGCAAATTCTGCCAGCATCTCCTCGGTTGTATGCAGAAAAAGGGGTGCCTGGTCATCAGCATCTTTAAATCCGTGTCCTGCCATAATAATTCTGCGGTATTCTGCATCCTGCGGATTTAAAAAATGCACGTCGCACGTAGCCACAACCGGTTTATGGAAATCTTCACCGAGTTTTACGATTTTACGGTTAATCTCCTGCAAATCCTCTTCGGAATTAACTGGATATTTTTCCTCGCGGATCATAAACGCATTGTTTCCGCCCGGCTGGATTTCCAGATAATCGTAAAAGTTCACAAGCCTGGCAACCTCCGTCTGCGGTTTTCCTAAAAGCACCGCCTGATAAAGCTCCCCGGCTTCACATGCAGAACCGACAAGCAGGCCTTCCCTGTAGCGGACAAGCTCGCTTTTGGGTATTCTCGGGCGCTTGCTGAAATATGTAAGATGTGACATTGATACAAGCCGGTAGAGGTTTACGCGGCCATAATCATTCGTGGCAAGAATAATCGCATGATATGTCGGCATTTTCATAATCTGCTGCGGCGATGCTTTGCCCCGCTCATTTAAAGTATCCAGGTCATAAATGCCCCTGTCGTTCAGCATGCTTATAAATTTGACAAAAATATGTGCCGTACACTCCGCATCATCTACAGCCCGGTGGTGGTTTTCCAACGAAATATGCAGCTCTTTTGCTACCGTATCCAGCTTAAAACGGCTTAAATTCGGCAGCAGGTACCTTGCCATGGCAACTGTATCCGCAAAGGTAAATTCACAGATAAGCCCAAGGTCTTCGCAGTTTTTTTTGATAAATCCCATATCGAACTCTGCATTATGGGCGACCATCACGCATCCTTTGCAAAACTCCATAAATTCCGGCAGAATCATGGTAATATCCGGCTCGTTTATAACCATTTCATCGCGGATTTTCGTCAGTTCTTCAATCGCAAACGGAATCGGCACACGCGGATTTACAAATCTGGAAAAACGGTCTGTAATCTTTCCGTTCTCAACTTTTACAGCTCCGATTTCAATAATTTTGTGCGCATTCGGGCTTAATCCTGTCGTCTCCAGGTCAAATACTACAAAAGATCCAGACAGGTCCTGCCCGCCCGGATTTGTAACGATCTGTTTCAGATCATCCACCAGATATGCTTCCACACCGTAAATCAGCTTAAAATCTGAGTCCTTTGGAAGCGCGTGGTTTGCAATCGGAAACGCCTGTATCGCGCCGTGGTCTGTAATAGCCAGCGCTTTATGTCCCCAGGAAACCGCCTGCTTTATAATATCTCCCACATCCGAAATGCCGTCCATATCGCTCATTTTCGTATGGCAGTGCAGCTCAATGCGTTTTCTCGGGCTTGTATCCATGCGGTGTTCTTCAAAATCAGGAATTTTCTTAATCCCGGAAATCGAACTCAGCGTCAGTTCGCTGTCAAAACGGTCAAAAGCTGTTACCCCTTTGATCTTTAAAAAAGCTCCCTTTTTTACTGCGCCTGTCAGCTCAGCCAGCTGTTCATTTTTGGTAAAAATTTTCATGATAATGGAATCTGTAAAATCGGTAAGCGTCACAATAACAATGCTCTTCTCCCCGCTGCGAAGCTCCCTGATATCCACCTGAGTCACCTTGCCCCGGATCGCGATTTCACCCATTTCACCTGCAATCTGATTAATGGCTGTTGCTTCGTCGTCAAAATCCCTGCCATAAATTACATCCGGATTATCAGATCTTTTCAGCGGATAATCCCTGCGCATGCCGCCTGATTTTCCAAACTTACCAAAAGAGGATTTCCCTGGCTGCTGTTTTCCAAAAGCATTTTTCTCTGCTGTTTTGCCAGAATCACCAGACAGACCCTTCGGAAGGGTATCTGCATTTGTCTGCGAAAGAGCTCTGTCATCTGATACCATACCGCCTGACGCGTTCTCCTTTACACTGCCATTCTTAGCTGAAGCAGATGTTCCAAAAGAAGTGCCATCCGCTGCATTCCTGTCAGCGTCATTTTCAGGCTGCATACCGCCTTCTGTCAGATCGTCATCCGAAATGACGCCTTTGTCAATACCGTTTAGAATCTGCCTGATTTCCAGGGCAATCTGCATATCGCTTTCTTTTTTGCGGCTGCTTTCCTTTTTCGGCTCAAATACCGGCTCTATCGTAAGCGAAAGCCCGCAGCGGTCACGCATAATTTTATACAGAATTTCCAGCAGTTCTTCTGAACGGTTCTGCGCCACAATAGAGTCTTCCATATACAGTTTCATATGGTCTTTTTCGTCAAACTCCATTCTGGCACAGCGGAACAGGTTATAAAGCAGGAGGCTGTACGACTTCAGCTCTTCTAATATGCTGTCTTTATAAATATCCATCAGCGTCTGCGGCGTATACTGTGCCGAAAGCTGGTAATGCTCTATGATTTTTACCGTGAGCTCCTGCTGGGGAAACAGCTGTTTTTTAATATTCTGCTCCAGATTTCGTATATTTTTTTTCTGTATCAGCCTTGATCCGTTCAGATAAATGCGCAGATGTGTCCTCTCTTTATTGGAAACCACCCTCGGTACTTCCATATCAGACAGCATCTGCTTCATCTCCCCGCTTACCTGGAGCACTGGGAATACTTCAAAAAAACTTTTCGGCATTTATTCTCTCCCCCAGCTGAGCAGCTCCTTCCTGAGTGCAGAAAGCAGCTCTTCCTCCGGCAGTTTTTTCACAATTTCGCCGCGGCGGATTAAAAGTCCCTCTCCGCATCCTCCGGCAATGCCGATATCTGCTTCCTTTGCTTCCCCCGGACCGTTTACCACACAGCCCATAACAGCTACTTTGATATCCAGCGGGATATCTGCCACCATATCTTCCACTTTGTTTGCAAGTCCGATTAAATCAATCTTTGTCCTGCCGCAGGTCGGACAGGAGACAACTTCAATGCCGCCTGAGCGCAGACCGAGTGATTTTAAAATCAGCTTTGCAGACTTCACCTCTTCTAACGGATCGCCGGTTAAGGATACACGTATCGTATCACCGATTCCCTGATACAAAATCAAACCGATTCCGATAGAAGATTTAATATTTCCGCTGATCAGCGTCCCTGCCTCCGTAATGCCCACATGCAGCGGATAGTCCGTTTTAGCAGCAATCAGCTCATGGGCGCGCACGCACATCAGTACGTCGGACGACTTAATGCTGATGACAAGATTGTCATAACCCAGCTCTTCCATAAGCGATACCTGCCCGAGAGCACTTTCTACAATTCCTTCTGCCGTCACACCATGATATTTTTCTACCAGATGCTTTTCCAAAGAACCGCTGTTTACACCGATGCGGATCGGTATACCGCGCTCCTTTGCTGCATCTGCAACTGCCCTCACGCGGTCTTTGGAACCGATGTTTCCAGGATTGATGCGGATTTTATCTGCTCCGTGCTCAATTGCCGCAATTGCCATCCGGTAGTCAAAATGAATGTCTGCAACAACCGGAATCTGTGTCTGCTTTTTAATTTCTGTCAAAGCCTCAGCCGCTTCCATCGTCGGCACTGTGCAGCGGACGATATCACACCCTGCCGCAGCCAGCCGGTTAATCTGCGAAACCGTAGCCTTTATGTCTTCCGTCCTGGTATTTGTCATGGACTGGATTAAAACCGGATTTCCTCCGCCAATGACGCGGTTTCCAATCTGTACCGTCTTTGTCTGTTTTCGTTGTGTCATCATACTGATTCACGCCTTTCGGAATTGTTTTTTTACTTTATTACATCACAATCTTTCGAATATCATTAAACATAATCACAGCCATCAGTACCATTAAGAGCATTAAAAATACCAGGTTGACTGCTCCTTCCTTATTCGGGTCCATCCGTCTGCCGCGCAGTGCTTCAATAAGCAAAAACGCGATCCTTCCTCCGTCTAATGCAGGAATCGGGAGCAGATTCATAACGCCCAGGTTCGCAGACAGCAGAATGCAGATATTTAACATGTTTAAAAATACCATAAAAATACCGTCAGATTTTACTTCTGTATAAGTATCTCCAATCGTCTTTACAATCCCGACCGGACCGGACATATCGTCCATGCCTACGCGCCCCCGGAACAGCTGTCCGAGACTTTCTACTGTAGAACTAATCCAGTATTTGACTTCATAAAAGCTGTACTGCAGTGTCTGAACAAAATTTCCTTTTGTACGCGCTGTCGAACCATAAAACCCAAACAGATACCTGCCGCTTTCTTCATCATACTTTGGTGTCAGAACTGTCTGATACTTTTTTCCCTCACGTTTATACGTTACTTCCACATCTTCGCTTGCATGGAAATATGTATAAACAGATACTTCCCTGTATAAATGAATCGGTTTATTCCCCAGTTTTACAATTTCATCCCCGGCCTTCATTCCTGCCTCCTGTGCCGGATAGCCGTCAGTGACATCCAGCAGTACCGGGCGGTCAAAGCCTACGCTGCCTACTAAAATCATGGAAAATACAATCGCCATTATAAAATTAAACAGCGGTCCTGCCGCTACAATCGAAAAACGCTGCAGCACAGATTTGTTATTAAAACTCCTGGAATCTTCACTCGCCTCGTCTTCCCCTTCCATCATACAGGCACCTCCAAACGGCAGCAGCTTTAAGGAATATTTCGTCTCTCCTTTTGTAAAGCCAATCAGCGTAGGTCCGAGGCCCAGACAGAATTCATTCACTTTTACATCGTTATATTTCGCCAGCAGAAAATGTCCCAGTTCATGGAACAGGATAATAATACTAAAAATAACCAGCGCTAAAATAATGTTCAATTTACCACCTGCTTTCTATCCATTCGCGCACAGCATGTTCTGTATCCAGTATTTCATCCAGATCTGGATCCTTTATATATGCACAGTTTAACATACATTCGTTAATAATCTGTGTAATTTCCAGAAAAGATATTTCTCTTTTTAAAAATTTTGCAACTGCAGATTCATTTGCTGCATTAAAGACAGCCGGCATGTTTCCGCCCTGCTCCGCTGCCTTATAGGCAAGTTTAAGCCCTTCAAATGTATCCATATCCGGTTTTTCAAATGTAATGCTTCCAAGCTCAAAAAAATCCAGACGCCTGCCGGATAACGGCCTCCTCTTAGGATAATACAGGGCATACTGAATCGGCAGGCGCATATCGGGCGTTCCCAGCTGCGCAATAATACTGCCATCTTCAAATTCTGCCATAGAGTGGATGACTGACTGCGGCTGGACAACGACCTGAATCTGATCTAAATTAGTCCCAAACAGCCATTTCGCCTCCATGACTTCCAGCCCTTTATTGACCATGGTGGCAGAATCAATCGTGATTTTCTTTCCCATGTTCCAGTTTGGATGTTTCAATGCATCTTCGACTCTGATTTCCCTAAGCTGTTCCCAGTTTCTGCCGCGAAACGGCCCGCCGGATGCTGTCAGCAGAATTTTGTGCACTTTATTCCCAGTTTCCCCGTTCAATGCCTGAAAAATCGCACTGTGCTCGCTGTCAACCGGAAGTACCGGCACGCCGTACTGCTGTGCTAACGGCATAATCAGATGCCCTGCCGTAACCAGAGTCTCTTTATTGGCCAGAGCGATACTCTTTTTTGCCTGAATCGCCGCAATCGTCGGACGGATACCGATCATGCCTACAATCGCTGTGACTACAATCTCACATTCCGGCATCACTGCGGCATCGATTAAGCCGTCCATGCCGCTTTCTACGCGCACAGGCAGGTCTTTTACTTTTGCACGCAGCGTCTTTGCATCCGCTTCCTCCCAGACTGCGGCAAGTTCCGGCCTGAATTCCCGTATCTGTTTTTCTAATAAATCAATATTTCTGCCAGCCGCCAGTGCCAGGATTTTTATGTCCTCCTGTTCTCTGACAATCTCAAGCGTCTGGGTTCCGATTGATCCTGTAGAACCTAACACTGTTATTTTTTTCATATGCCCGCCTTTCTTTTGACCAATGCTGTCAGACCCGTTTCATACTGCCAGGGCCAGCCGTCTTAAAAATCAGCAGCATCTGCCGGTTTTTAAAACGGCTGGCAGCCTGGAATCAGGATACCAGATATGCTGCCAGATAATAAATGACAGGAGCTGTAAATATCACACTGTCAAAGCGGTCTAAAATACCGCCGTGTCCCGGTATCAGCGTTCCATAATCTTTAATCTCATAATTTCTCTTTATAGCTGACGCTGCCAGATCTCCTATCATAGATATAACCCCGCCGATTGTGCTGATTGCCGCCAGCAGAAAGATCTGTACTGTTGTGATGCCCATCTGTTCCTGAAACACAAAAGCATACAGAACAGTCAAAAGAAATGTACCGGCAAGTCCGCCTGCTGCGCCTTCCACTGATTTTTTCGGAGAAAGTACCGGAGACATCTTATGTTTTCCAAACTTCACGCCGACACAGTAAGCACAGGTATCGCAGCCCCAGGAACAAAGAAAAATCAGCCATACAATATACGCCCCGTTTTGCATTACCCTTGTCTGATAAATGCAGGAAAGCATGGCCGCTACATAAAAAATGCCAAAAAATACAGCCATGATCTCTGATGCATGGTATTTGGGATAAGACAGCACATAAACTGCCAGCAGCAGAATCAAAACCCCGATAATATAAATCATGCGGTCTGGTATCCATGCAAAATATAAGTCTGCATAATAAATCACAGCCGCCAGATATCCGATTCCTGCAGCCGGGGTCCGCTCAATCTGATACACACGGTACAGCTCATACATGCCAGTAAGAGAGATGACGCCTGAAGCTGCCAGCAGCACTTCTCCTCCAGTCACAATCAGGACAAGAGCGGCCGCCACAAGCACAATGCCGCTTATAAGTCTTGTTTTAAACATATCTGCTCCTTTTATACCTTTTCCATAACTTTATATTCCGCCAAATCTGCGGTCTCTGTTCTGGTACGCCTCTACCGCTTTCTTTAATTCAGCTTCGTCAAAATCCGGCCACGGAATGTCTGTAAAATACAATTCGCTGTAGGCTGACTGCCAGAGCAGATAGTTGGAGAGCCGCTGCTCCCCGCTGGTACGGATGACAAGATCGGGATCCGGAATACCGGAAGTATCCAGATATGAGGAAAAAAGCTCCTCTGAAATGTTGTCTTCTGACAGTCTGCCGGCCTGAATTTCCTTTGTTATTTTTTTCATGGCACGTACCATTTCATCCCTGCTTCCGTAATTTAGAGCAATCTGAAAATTAAAGCCGTCATACCTGGCAGATACTTCTTCCAGTTCCAGAATCTGCTCCTGCAGCTTTGGCGTCAGACGGGTAATATCGCCTAACACACGTACCCGCATATTATTTTTCTTAGCCGTTTTCAGGCATGTTTTCATATAGCTGCCCAAAAGGCGCATCAGCTCGTCGACTTCAGACTGCGGGCGGCTCCAGTTTTCCGTCGAAAATGCATATACGGTAAGATATTTTATGCCCATATGTCCTGCGATATCACATATCTTTTCAACGTTTTTTGCACCCATAGTATGCCCGTAATTGCGCGGCATTCCCTTGCTTTTTGCCCATCTTCCGTTTCCATCTAAAATAATCGCTACATGCTGCGGTATATTCATCATTGATTATATATTCCTTCCCATAAGCAAAAGGGAACATCGCCGCGGCTATGTTCCCCGATTATCGCTAAACAGTCATAATTTCCTTCGTTTTATCTTCCACCGCTTTGTCTACTTCGGCAATATATTTGTCCGTCATCTTCTGGATGCTGGTTTCTAACTCCTTAATCTCATCCTCGGATATATCTTCTTTCTTACCAAGTTTTTTAAATGCGTCATTTGCATCACGCCTGATATTGCGGACTGCGACCTTTGCAGCCTCGCCTTTTTTCTTAATATCCTTTGCAAGCTCCTTACGTCTTTCCTCTGTCAGTTCTGGAAATACAAGGCGGATCATTTTGCCGTCATTTGTTGGATTGATTCCAAGATCTGAAGTAAGGATTGCCTTTTCGATGACTTTGACCATCGAAGGCTCCCATGGCTGAATCTGAATCATTCTCGGCTCCGGCACGGATACGTTTGCAGCCTGCTGAATCGGGGTCGGTGTGCCGTAATAATCTACCCGCAGTTTATCCAATACATGCGGATTCGCTCTCCCGGCACGGATACTGCCAAACTCCTCCTGCAGATTCCGCATCGTTTTTTGCATTTTATCATCATACTGAACTATTCTGTCGTCCATAAAAACCCCTCCTCACTCTGAAACGGAATGCCGCGCTCTGCCGGACTCTTCCGTTTCCTCAATTAATGAAACGTTATACCGTAATCACAGTCCCGTTGAAATTACCGCTGATTGCCCTGACAATACTGTCTGGCTCATTCAGGCTGAATACATACATCGGCATTTTATGTTCCATGCACATAATCGAAGCAGTGAGGTCAACAACTGCCAGTTTCTTATCAATCACTTCGTCAATGGACAGTCTGTCATAACGGACAGCATCCGGGTTCAGTTTCGGGTCACTGTCATATACGCCGTCTACCGCTTTTGCTAACAGCATGCAGTCTGCTTCAATTTCCACAGCCCGCAGTACCGCTGCCGTATCCGTGGAAAAATACGGATGCCCGGTCCCTCCGGCAAAAAAAACTGTCATATTGTGTTCAAAATATTTACTGGCACGGTCTTTTGAAAATAATTTTGTAAAAGACCCGCACTCAAAAGGTGTCAGGATATTTGTCTTCATTCCTTCTGAGCGAAAGATTTCAGACACATAAATGCTGTTCATCACCGTTGCCAGCATGCCTATCTGGTCTGCTTTTGTACGGTCAATGGCATCGCTGGTACGTCCGCGCCAGAAATTGCCTCCGCCGATTACAATCCCTGTCTGTATACCGTCGTCCGTCAGCTTTTTTACCTGCTTTGCGACTCCTCTTACGGTAGCTTCGTCAAAACCTGTCTTTTTCTCACCTGCTAAGGCTTCTCCGCTCAATTTCAACAGAACTCTTTTCATCATCTATTACTTGCCTTTCTTGTTTTCCCCAAACAGGCTGTCTACATCGATATCTGCATAACACTGTGAACAGAAACCTTCGATAACGGCACCGTTATTAATCTGTACAGACCTGGACTTGATATTCCCGACAATAACAGCAGAAGTATCTACAACTACCGGTCCCTGAACATCAATATCACCTTTTACTGCGCCGGCAATAACAGCAGAAGTTGCAGCAATATTTCCTACAACAACGGAGCCAAGACCGATTTTAACTGTACCTGTGCTCATAATTTCTCCTTCGATCTTCGCTGCATCCGAAAAAACTTCAGAAGAAGAGCTGTTTCCTTTAATTGTACCTGTCACTTCCAGCTTGCCGTTACACTGTACATTTCCTTCTACACGGCCGCTGATGCTGAAAGATCCTGTTGTAGACAGATTACCCTTGATTGTTGTTCCGTTTGTAATGATGGATACTTCATCGGTAACCTCTAATGCATCTGTAGACAGATCCTCATCCATAGCTGCTGCTTCATTCATCAATTCCTCGTTCATTGGTATTTCCTCCTTAATTGTTGTACTTGTTATCATATTTTCATTATTGTGGAAAGCATTGTTCACTGCAGGCTCTGGCTGCTGTTTTGGCTGCTGTACCGGCTGCGGACGCTGCTGCTTTGGCTGCTGCACCGGCTGTGGACGCTGCTGTCTTATCTGGGACGGCACCGGCTGGGAATGCTGCTGTTTTGGCTGCTGTACCGGTTTTGGCTGCGCTGCTGGTTCCGGTTCTTTTACCGGTTCGCTGACTGGCTGGCTCACTCTTTTTTCCAGTTCTTCATCTTTTTCCAAAACCGTATCAAACTGGCTGATCATTGCCTCAACTTTTTCTGCCCTGGTCGGTTTTTCCTTCGGCGTTTCTTTCGCCTTTTCCTTAGAAGCTTCCGATACTTTCTGCTGCGCAGCCGGTTCTTTTGCCGGTTTTGGCTTTTCCGGCTCTAATACTGGTTCTTCCGGTTCGAGTTTTACATGCTTCACCTCTTCAGGCGTATCCACATGCTCAAGCAAACCGTCGAGCTTTGATAATTCGGATTCGATATCCAGGTCTCCTTCCAGGGTATTTACCATCATCTCCGGAGACTCTTCCAGCTCGTCATCAAGTTCCAGGTCATCTCCCGGCAAAAGCTCATTTACCGCCAAAGACAGGTCATCCTTGAAATCTTTAAAAAAACTCATCTCTTACCTCCATTTATCCGTATGTAGTCAGTCTTCCACACTTTCTGCTGAAACATGCTGTACAACCGTTGTTTTTTCATCAATCGGCAAAAGCTGCGCATCCATTGCCTGAATTTTCTCAATAATATCCGGCAGAGCCTCGACAGTTGCAGTCTTATTCGAAGCATCGTGCAGCAGCACAACTGACGTATGATACTTTACAACGTCTTTCATTACATTGTCAACCAGTTCCTGTGCTGAATAAGAATGACTGGATGCATCCCCGCATTCCACATTCCAGTCAAAGTACGTGATGTCTTTTTTCTTCAAAACACGGATCAGTTCTTTCATATCGGTACTGCTGACCTGATTGCTGCTGCCTCCTGGAAAACGGTACAGACTGCAGTCCTGTCCGGTTACATCTAAAATCCGCTTTTTAATTTTCTCAAGATCTGTTTCAAATGCTTGTGCTGATTCATATATGGCATCGTACTTGTGCGAATAGGAATGCATGCCGATTGTATGTCCGCGTTTTACAATTTCCCGGTACATCTTAAGGGAAGCATTGTCCTCCCTGCCTGTCAGAAAAAAGGTCGCTTTCACATGATACCGGTCTAAAATATCAAGAATTTTTTCTGTATTTTTACTCGGTCCGTCATCAAAAGTCAGATATACTCTGGACTCTTCTTTCCTGGATCTTTCGCCTTTATCTTTCTGTTTATCAGTATCCGTACTTTTTACAGACTGGCCAGACTGCAGTGCATCTTTAGAAAGTACCTGTTCAGTCTCTCTGGCTGATGATGCAGCGTCATATTTTTGGACTTTCTGGCTGCCAGAATCTTTCGGTGCCTGATTTTCCTGCTGGTCTACCTGCTGGCTGCGGATGGTATTTTCTGTAATAATGTCAATCTGTTCCTGCAGGGAATGGACTTTTGCGATCAGAGTCACAGAAATCAGCATCAGCGCCAGCAGCCAGGTAATCAGCAGCCAGAGCATCCCCGTCTTTATACGCTGTACCCGTTTTTTGCGTTCCAGCCGGTCATTTAAACCTT
This sequence comes from uncultured Eubacterium sp., assembly GCA_910580075.1. Lineage (GTDB taxonomy): Bacteria > Bacillota > Clostridia > Lachnospirales > Lachnospiraceae > Eubacterium_J. The sequence continues at coordinate 13,972 of CAJTVR010000043.1, forward strand.
GATTTTTATCGCTCATTCAATTTTCCCAGCCCCCTGGTCACTATTATCCAAATAATTGTATCATATTTGTTTCATAATGAGTATGACTTTTTTGATTTATATTGTTGTTTTTTTGGATTGTATTTGTATTTTTTACAGTTTTTTTGTTATTCCGCTTTTTATTTTCTGATATTTTGGGTAATTTTCAGATTATTACAGGGCTGTATACCTTTCGCATATAGTATAGCATGTGTAATAGAAATTGTCATTATGAAAAATTTTCTTTTAGCATGAAAATCTATAGGCAGGACACATGAAATATAAGCAGAGAGTTTGTGCAGAAAAACATGCGCAGCGCAATGTTCAAAAAGCAAAGAAGCTGAAATGTCTCCAGACTGGATAAACAGGGGCTAAAGAAATTTTTAGAAAGCCGTACTTTTTCAGATGTAAAAGGGCTGCCGCACTTAGCTAAACATATACAGGATATCGTAAAACGATTAAACTAACTATATCCTGTACCCGTTTTCTTCGTGCGTCAGCCCCATTTCCTGCTACAAAAGTTCGTCTATTTTGATGCCTTTTAAGTCTTCTGCAGCCAGATTCATTTTCATCATCAGGTCTGAAACTTCCTGTTTGATGTCTTTGCGCGCCTGATCCATCTTAAGCATTGCTTCCGTGACAGGATCTGCAATAACAGAATCTGTTTCGCTGTCTGAACGGTCTTTTTCTCTCTCTGCTTTTTCCGGATTCGCAAGTGCTTCCATTTCTTCCCTGCGCTCTTTTGCTTCTTCGAGTTTTTCTTTCTCTTCCTTCTTTTCTTCTTTTTTCTCTTCTGCTTTTTCGAGCTCTTCTTCGAACTTCTCATCTACATGGTCAACAGCTTCATCCTGGAGCATGCCGATAATTTCTTTGCTGGCACTTTCTAAGATTTTATCTGCATTAACTGCCGCTTCAACCATTGGATGATGTTTCAGGCGTTCATGTGCCATAGAACGGATTACAGCATTTTCTTCTATGATTCCCTTCTGGGCGTCCTGAATAACCTTATTATGCGGCCCTTTAAATCCATTCAGCCTGAGGGCACGCTGCTGGTATTCGGTATAGCCTCCGGCCTTTCCATCCATAAGCAGCTCAAAAGCCCTTTCGGCTTCTTCATCGGACATTTCAGCATTCTGGCTGAGTTTTTCTAATATTTCCAGGTCTTTTTGTTCCTGGCTGTCCGCTTCCACGCCATACTCTAAACGGAGTTTTTCCTTTTCTTCATCAATCTCACGGATTTTCTGCTTTGCTTCGCCCATTTCATCCTGATAACGGCTGATCGCGTCCTCACGCTCTTTAAATTCGCTGTCAATTTTGCGTTCGCTGTCAAATGTATCACTGACCATTTTATAGGCCTGTTTTTTTGCTAACGCACGTTTTTGTTCAATGGGATCAGGCTGGCTATTCTGAAAGGGAAGGACTCCTGCTGCACCGGCACGCTGTTTTCTGCCAAACATATCGACAGCTTCGCGTCCTCCAAAAGGAGTGCTGATTCCGGCAAATATTGTAAGATTCTGATCTAGTTTCATATCCATCACTTCCTTATCTTAACCAGGCTGCGCTGGAATTTCTGCCAGCCTGGCATTTGGGGCAGTTCTTTTTACCATGCTGCATCAAAATTCCAGCCAACCTGACGCTCTTTATCTGAGAATACCTGGTTGCTTCTGTAATTAAACATCATATCGTTAATCTTACGAAGCAGTTCTTCCGCGGAAGATGCCGTAATTGTTTCCGTATTTTTGTCTTCCTTCATGGATGCTTTTTTGTCGTCCTCAGCTTTCTGCGTGCGTGCGTCTTCCGCACGTTTTTTCTCTTCTGCCTTTTTATCTTTCTTCTTTTCTTCTGCTTTCTTTTCCTGTTTTTTGTGGATGCGGTCTTTCTGTGCTGCTAAAGACTTGTCAATCACTGCAAAGAACGAGGTTGTGCCGTTGCTGTTTACCTGCATGCCAAACCCTTTGACTGCCGAATTATTTCCAAGGCTTTTGGTAAGCTGCGGAAGCTGTGTGGCCGCGCTGCTGATTTTTGATTCATACAGATTTCTGTAAGCCTCATCTTCTGCCATTCTCTCGATTTTTTCTTCATCAATTAAAACGACCATACGGTTTGGATTCGCAAATCTGCCGGCGTTCGCCTGTGCCTGTTCTTTCATATCGCTGCTAACGAGAATGAAATCCATATTCGCATATTTCTTTTTCAGCTGTTCGTAATATTTCATTCCTTTCTCGCTCAGCTCCGGCGCGCCGATCGTTCTTCCTGATGTTACCTTCGAAGTCTTTTTCTCATTCGAAGCCTGAGACGCAGCCTGCATGTCTGAAGTCTGATTTGTTTTTGCTGTCTTTGTATTCCGCGCAGCATTAGACTGTGCAGTATAACCGGACGCAATGCTCATTTCTGTCTGTGCAATTGTGTTCATAGTCTCTCCTCCTTGAAATAATATGAAATTCCTTTTATATATAAAGCAGTCAGGCATCGCCTGCTTTATACCGCTATGTACCAGTACACGGTTGAAAACTTCTAAATAATAACGTAAAGTGTGTGCCGCACCCAGACAGAATTATCCGAAGAAATTATATTTTCCAGCAAGATATGACTGAAGATTTCCCTTTGCATCATACTGGCTGGATACACTCTGTGTACATGCTGCAGCATTCTCAGATACCTTTCCTGCAACCAGGGCTGTCTTTGCTGCCAGTCCGTTTGCACCGCCAAAGACACTTTGAATATCTTCAATGGATGCATTTTTGAGTTTTTCAGCATCCACAGACAGTTTTCCGTCTTTTCCAGCTGTAATACCGATTTTTTCAAGCGCTTCGCTCTTATCTTCTACTGCATCTTTTAACATCATGCTGTAGTAATGATCCAGTGTACTGTCTGACTTGCTAAGGCCTGAAAGCGTCGCATTATACTGATCGATAAAGCTCTCCACCGTCTTATATGCCTCGTCCTTGTTTTCACTGTTTTTGATTTTTTCCAGAAATGACTCTTCGCCAGTCTCCGCCAGTTTATCCGCCTGGTCTCTCAGGCTGTCAGCTGATTTTTCCAGTTTTTTGTAATTTTCAGCTGCAATGCTGGATACTTTCTTCTTATTATTATCCTTTAATGCATCCAACAGCGTTCCCCCGTCAGACCCGCTTTCATTATTAATATAGTTTAAAAGGTTCGGCTGATTGATTGGGATCCCTGTCCTTTTTGCTGTTTCGTTCAGCATCTGTGTCGTAATTCTCATTGTATAAACCTCCTGTCTGGCACTTTTACCGTGTTTGTTTCATATATTATATCGGCAAAAAACAGCAGAAGTTTACAGCGAATGTCACGAACGGACGATTTTGTCCGTTTTTTGTCACCATAAATTTGATTATCCAAACACGCTTCCAGAACTTCCTTTTTCAGACTGGCTGTGATAAAATGAAAAACAAAAAACCTGCTGAACAAAAACACAAACAGATCCGTGCCCCGTCAGCCGGTTTCATTCTGGAAAGGAACTTAACAATGAAAGTTACATTTTTACATCACAGCAGCTTTTTGGTAGAATTAGATTATACAATTCTGCTGTTTGACTATTTCGACGGCAGCCGTGTAAACGGTTTTCACTTTACAGGAACCCTTCCGCAGCTGGATACAGACAAGGATTTCTATGTATTTGCCAGCCACAAACATCAGGACCACTTCGATATGGATAACCTGAAGCTGGCCGGCCAGTATCCAAATGTCCGCTTTATCTTTTCCAAAGACTGCAAAATGAGCGGCAGTTTTTTGAAAAAACATGGCTATCAGGACAATATCCGCAGTCAGATTACGTATGTTTCTTCCGATAAGAAATACGAAGAAGGGAATATTCAAATCCGCACGCTTGCCTCTACAGATGCAGGTGTCGCATTTTGTGTCTGTGCAGAAGAAAAACACATTTACCATGCTGGAGATTTAAACTGGTGGTACTGGGAAGGTGCCGGAGACCTGGTAAACGGGCGTATGGAACGGGATTTTAAGCGGGAAATGCGTAAAATTCAAAACGAACACTTTCACCTGGCCTTTGTTCCGCTAGACCCGCGCCAGGAAAAGGATGCGTTTAAAGGATTTGGATATTTTATGCACAATATCGATGCAGACCATGTATTCCCTATGCATATGTGGCAGGATTATTCGCTGATTGAAGCCTTTAAAAAGAGAACTGATAATGATTATTTTTTAAGCAGAATTATGGATATTACAAAAGAGAATGAAATATTTACATTTTAGAATCCGAAAATAAAACCTGGGCTGATTATAAAAACTGGCTGCCCGGCGTCCGGACAGCCATTCTTTGTACCGCAGCGCCCCCTGAATTCTCCCGCTGCTACTCCTTTTCGCTCTGCACCACCACAGTATCCGGATTTCCATTCCGTGCCTGCTCAGCAACCGCAGCAGACAGTTTCAGAAAATTAGACCCGGAACTGGTTGCGCCGCTTACCATGTCAATGCCGTCTGTCTGCTGTTTCTCAATCAGCTGTGCAACATATCTTCTCGTATAGTCATTTGGATAAGTGCCTGTAACAGAAGCCATATTTTCCATATAAGCATTATCCCATGCCTTTATATAGCCGCCCGCATTTTTGGCGTTAAATTCTGCATATACGATTTTGTCATCTTTTACCATAATGCACAAGTATTCTTTCCATCCATGAGAATAATCAGACATTTCCGCTGTATAAAAACCGTCCTTTAATACAGAGCCGCAGCCGCTGAGCAAGAAAGAGCAGGCCATGGATGCGCTTAATAAAATCAACCGAAATTTTTTCATCTGAAATATAACCTCCCTGCAGTGTACGATATTTTTATGAATCTGCCCCAGACATTTTCTTTAATTTTACCTGTGACACATACTGGTGCAGATTTTCGGCCTGTGAAAGAGAATCTGCGGCCATCTGGTCTGTTTCTTCTGCCATTCTCTGATTTTCATCTGCAATATGCTGAACAGAATCTAACTGTTCTATAACCTGGGATACGGCATGCGTCTGCTCTTTTGCCGTATCTGAAATCTGGACAGAGATTTCACGGTACTGCTCGGTAACATTTTGAATCTCACGGAATGCAGCTGCTGTTTCGCTGGCTGCTTCAGATCCTTTTTCAATAATTTCTGCAGCACGTCTGATAATATCGTCTGTCTGCTGCAGTGATTCCGATGTCTTTCCTGACAGCTGTCCGATTTCAGCTGCGACCACTGCAAATCCCCGTCCGGTCTCTCCGGCACGGGCTGCTTCAATGGAAGCATTTAAAGAAAGCAGGTTTGTCTGGAACGAAATATCGTTAATCAGTTTGCTTATTTTGGAAATCTCTTCTACAGAAGAACTAATTTCTGTCATAATATCAAGCATACTGTGCATATATGTGTTGCCAAGTTCCGTTTTTTCAGTTGCATTTTCCAGGCAGACTTCCATTTTATGCACATTATCTTTATTTTTTTCAATAGATGCAGTAATACTATCCATACTTTTTCCCAGCTGCTGCAGAAGTTCTGTCTGCTGCAGGGATGCGTCTTTTAACTGTCCGGCATGGTGGGACACCTTTAGTGAATTTTTGTTTACTTCTTCTGAAGACTGGTTCATGCGCATCATCGTCTGATTCAGGGAAACAGTGATATTATCCAGCGATTTTCTTATGGAAGCAAAATCTCCGTCAAAACTGTCTGGTATTTCGACCGTAAAGTCTCCGTCTGAAAGCGCTCCCAGGCAAAGTTCGATATTATGAATATATGTATTCAGGCTTGTAATTGTTTTGGCCAGTGCATCTGTCAGTATTGCTGTCTCATCCATACTTTCTGATAAAATAACGGCATCTGTCAGGTTGCCGTTCGCAAGCTGCTGCAGACGGTCTGTGGCCAGACCGAGTGATACCGAAATTTTCTTAGATACGACCGAGGCTGTAACTGCAGATGCAATTAACAGCAATACCGTAAACAGTACTGTCAGGGCAATGGACATAATAACGGTATCCATAAACTCTATCACAGGTGCATGAATTAACAGTGCCCAGTTCGTCCCCGGAATCGGTGCATACCCGGCAAAGCAGTATTTTTTGTTAAACAGGATAATATCAGATCCCGTCTGATATGACAGCATATCCTGAAACGCCTCTTTTGTACTGTTAGAAGATGTCAGATCAAAAATATTTTTCTGACTGATGATATTCGATGTATCCCTGTCTCCAATGACCAGTCCGTCAGCATTTGCAATCAGAGCGCTTCCAGTGTTTCCTGCAATAAGCATGCTTAATACATCATTTAAAATATCATATTTGTAGCTTCCGACCAGAAATCCTTCCACTTCATCATTCACTTTAAACGGAGCTCCAACGTTCAGCTGCAGGATTTTGTTATCATAATACGGGTCACCGATTACAATATTTTCCGTCTCAGTCAGATGCGCAAAATAGTTCTGTCCAGCGATCGTATCAGGAGCATTTTCATCTCCGTACAGTTTATTCCCGGAAAGATCGTAAGCACACAGCCACACAAATTCGATCTGGAGCTTTGCCTCGTCCAGACATTTCTGTCTGGCAGTATCACTCTGTTTCGGGTCGTTAAAAACAGCTTCTCTGGAAAGGTTGTACATGCGCTCGGTCAAAAGATGCAGGTTCGAGCTGATGCTTTGTGAAGCAATCCGTGCGGTTGTCTGCATATTGTCTAATAATGTCATATTTGTGGAACTAATATTGCCGGCTGACATAATTACAGTAATCAGAACTGATAAAAGAATGGCAACCGACATCACACAAAACATTATTTTTCGTTTGATTTTATGAAATTTTCTTTTCATAATGGAAAACACTCCTTTGTTCGTACAGTATAGACTCTGAATAGTATATCATACCTTTATAAAAATTCCACTACATTTTAGGAAAAAAACAGCAAAAAAACGTATGTTTATTTAAGACAGCTATTCGCCATCTTAAATAAACATACTTATATGAAACTGCCATTTCTGACAGCACAGAGATTAATACCGTTTAATTTTCTTAGAAGGTGTCTTCTCAAATTCGGTATCACGCACCTTTAAACTGTAAACTTTCTTATGGGCAGGCGCTTCCTTATTATAAGAATCAATCAGCTCCTGCAGTGCTGCCCCAAGATCTGTAATTCCTTTTTTCTGCACATATTCCATATCCGGGAAAATTTCTGCTTCTATAATGCCGTCAGCATCACGGACAAGAATTTCCTGAACCAGTCTGTCAGCACCAATTTTATTTTCCAGCTCTTCCGGCGATACGTTTTCTCCATTTTTCGTAATGATCAGATTTTTCAGACGCCCGGTAAGATGAATGTATCGGTCCTCATCCACATAGCCTAAATCCCCGGTACGCAGCCATCCGTCGACTAATGTTTCTTCTGTTTCCTTTGGCATCTGGTAATATCCCATCATGACGCTGCTGCCGCGCACCCAGATTTCGTTGTCTACGGTCTTTGCATCACAGTTTGGCATCAGTTTTCCTACGGTATCTTTGCGGATATCCCAGCCTAAATTCGTACTGATGACCGGAGCGCATTCGGTCATGCCATAACCCTGCAGAATCTGAATTCCGTAGCCTTCAAATAAATCAATCAGAGCCGGATTCAGGTAAGCACCGCCGCTGCAGATTGTATGCAGCTGTTCGCCAAATACTTCTTTTTTCACAATTTCTGCCGGAAGTCCCGCAGCTTCCTCGAGTTTTTTTGCAAGTGTTTCGATCATAAGCGGAACCATCAGAATCATATCCGGACGGAACAGTTTGATATTTTTTGCAACACGGATTAAGGAATCATTGATGCAGATAATACTGCCAAGTGAAATTCCTTTTAAAATATCCATACTCAGGCAGTAAGCATGATGAATCGGCAGTACAGATAAAATGACTGTTCTGGCTGGAATTTTCATATCCAGGCAGGTTGCATTTTCCGCCAGGTTGCGCTGGGTCAGCATAACGCCCTTGCTTTTTCCAGTCGTCCCGGATGTAAACATAATGGTACAAAGCGATTCCGGATTTGCCCAGTGGTCGTAACTGCCCTGGTGATCTTTCATCAGCTGCTGAAATGACAGTACATCCTGTGTGCTTTCTTCCTGCTGCATGGAAATCACATATTTTAATTTAGGACAGCGCTCTTTTGCAATGGCAATTACGTCTTTGCGCACTTCATCAGCTACAAACACAGTCACATCTGCCCGCTCAATCAGTTCGCACATTTCTTCTGCCGGAAGGGATACATCTAATGGTACTGCAACACTGCCGCTGTTTACAATGCCAAGATAAGAGACAATCCATGGATAAGACGTCATTCCTGTCAGTGCAATGTGGTTTTCCTGTTCACCCAGCGCTTTTAAAATGCAGGAAAAACTTTCACTGTCCTGCTTTAACTGATTATATGATTTTGCTTCTATTTCGTCTTTTTTCACTTTATACCGTACAGCATCTGCATCGCCAAATTCCTGTGCGGCATAATTGACTATTTCATGTATTGTATTACATACCATAAATTTATCCTCCAAATTCTTTCTGCTGACAAAAATCCTGTTACTGAATCCGCCGGCTGAAACGGTATTATTTTGACAGTGTTTCTAAATAATCAGCAGCTTCCTGCACAGTACGGATATTTGCCGCTTCCTGCTGGTCGATTTCGATATCAAACTCGTCTTCAAGTTCTCCAAGCATACTCATAAAATCAAAAGACGTAAACTTTAAATCTTCCATAAAGCGGGACTCCGGCTTTACGTCGCCTGGATCTACTTCTACATAATTGCTGATAATCTGTGCCAGTTTTTCAAACATTTGTTCTCCCCTTTTCTTAGTCTGATTCTATCTATTCGCTAATCTTTAATTCCTAAATCAATTTAATAATATCGCCTACAGGCAGATTCGGATTTTCAATGCCTTTGAACATAATTTTGCAAAGATAATAATATAAGTATTCCAGCTGTTTTCTGCTGACAGCCCGCACCTGGTGCTCAAAATTAAAGTCCAGTCCGTTATCATCCGGGCGGTGCATAACCGTCAGATACATTGCCTGTGTTGTAGCTCCGTTGGAATACCATTTTGTTTTATAATGAATGCCGCCTAACTTGTCCAGTCCGTTCTCCTGCAGTGTCATCGGCTGGTATGTCAGGGCCATCGGCTCATATGTCTGTCCCGGCGCTGTCGGATACAGGCTGCTGCGGTATCCAAAATAATCTACCGGATTATAATTGGCATGACGGAACATTTCGTTCTGCTTATCCCGGATTTCATAAATTGCGTCAATAAAAGTACGGTCCTTTGAAATAATGGTACGGAACGGGAAGGAATGGATTCTTGTACCTCCGCTTCGTTTTTCTTTTAATGTCGCACGCCTTGCGATTGCTGTGTTAATGGATACATCATCATTATCATTTTTTTTCTGAAAATATGTACGCAGTCCCATCAGCAGCAGGCAGGTAAGAGAGATATGGTATTTTTCACAGAAATCCATCAGGCGTTTAGTAGGTTCTTCTTCCAGATGAAAGATATCAATATCCGCATCTACCGAATCCGATACATTCACAGCCGCACGCAGATTCGGATTGCCTGATTTTTCACGCTCCATCTGCAGTCTGCCGCTTCCTTCTATGCCATTGTAAATCGGCTCAGATTCTTCTATCAGTTTATGGAAAAATGCTTCATCACGCTGTTTTGCCTTGCTGCCTGCTTCATAGGCAAGGTCTTTTTCAATCTGTTCGATATAAGAAGACATTGGCTTTGGATATGGAACATCTTCATACATCTTATTACAGTATAATTCGATAATATCACGCAAAAAGCAAATTAGAGACTGGGCATCCATCAGTCTGTGGTCTGCCAGCAGATACACACCGTCAAATTCGTCCGGCGTACGAATCATCACAACACGGTTCATCGGAATATCCTGGCTGGTAAACGGAACCCGTGTCCAGCTTTTCATTGTGTTTTCTGCTTCTTCCATCGTCTGTCCCGTAAAATCCACAAACTCAATGTTGCGCTCTTCTTTTTCAGCTACATACTGATACCATGTACCGTCTTTATCTTTCACAAAACGCACACGCATGCACTCGTTGCGCTGATACGCCTCGTAAATACATCCCTTAAGCACATCCCAGTCTAAATCAACTTCTATGGTAAGGCTTGTTCCAATATTTAAAACTTCTTTTTTGGGAGAAAAATTCAGATAATAAAAGTGAAATTTCTGTGCTTTTGTCAGCGGATATACTTTGTACCCTTTTCTCGTTTTCATCATTTCATAACTCCTTCTAAAAATCCGGTCATTGCATTTTCGTAAGCTTCCATATCTTTATAGTAGCTTTCCGCATGCGCTGCTCCTTCTATGATCAGTTTTGTTGTTTCTGATGCACAGTTTTTTTCTATTTCATGACACATGCTGCATGGCACAAATGTATCAGCATCTCCGTGTATCAGGAGAATCGGAACCTGTGCCTTTCGCACTTCCCTGGCTGCATTACACTCATCCAGGCCGTAACCTGCTTTTTTACGGTTGATCCAGTCTGTAATCTGCATGGTAGGAAATGCCGGCATATGATACATAGACCGGAGCACATGGGTAAATACTTCTTTCGGAGATGTAAATGCACAGTCTGAAATAATCCCTTTTACCTGATCTGGCAGCTCTAATCCGCTGGTCATCAGTACCGTAGCTGCCCCCATGGAAATCCCGTGCAGTACAATTTTAGTCTGCATGCCGCAGCGTGCAATTACCCAGTCAATCCAGGAACAGGCATCAATTCTGTCCAGACATCCAAACCCGATATATTCTCCCTCGCTTTTGCCATGCGCGCGCTGGTCTACGAGCAGAAGGCTGTAACCATTCTTTAAATAATAATCTGAAATTCCGCAGAAATCGCTTCCTGCCTGACCGGTATAACCATGAAAACAGATTGCAATTTTTTCGTCTTCTTTTGTGTCTGACGGAACATAAATTGCATGCAGATTTAAACCATCGCCTGACTTTTTATAAACATCTTCATGAGGATGCGCAAACAGTCTGTCTTTGCGTTCCTGAATCAATGCCATGTACTGGTTCCAGTCTGTTCCCGCCATTTTCATTGTGCGTTCTACATCCGTATTGCTGCGTTTCATTGTTCTATGATATAAGTAGGCTGACACGCCTGCCTGCGCAGCTGCAAGTGCACCAGCAAAAACCGCTGTTCCTTTTAAAATCTTCTTCATATTTCTCCATTTCTGTGAAAACTATTTTTTACCTTTGCGATCAATAAAGTCTTTTAAACGAAGTGCTTTGCCGATATCCCCTTCCACCTTCAGTTTCTGCAAAGTTACTGCCACTACCGGATCCAGCTTTCCTGCAGCTATTTTCATAAAGGTATCTGCCTTGCCTGTAAACATGGCATCCCTGTCGAAATATTCATACGGCTCTACATAAATCTGTCCTTCTTTTACTTCTACATAAAAAATACCTTCCGCATCTCCGACAATATTAAACTGGTATGCCAGATGATCTGTTATATCGCTGACATCTGCTTCCATAAATTTGCCTTTAATCTCTGAAAAAAAATCTGCGTATGTCATAGTAAACCTCCATTATCTGTGTTTCGACCAATGGTCGACTTGTCTTTACAAAAACAATAACACTTCTTCGACCATTGGTCAATAAGAACTTTCCCATAAAAGTAACAAAAATTTAATTTATTTATGTGGACATTTTCATATGAAATTATGTTATAATATGAAGAAACGGATTTTGCAGTCAGAATAATTATTGATCAGGAAGGCGAAAAAGCTATGCCAGACATTTCAAAATATGACCAGATATTAGATGCTCTTCAGACACTGTTAGAAAATGAAAACATGCAGACTATTACCGTCAGCCAGATTGCACAGACAGCCGGCATCGGAAAAGGAAGCATTTACTATTATTTTTCTTCCAAAGAAGCTGTCCTGGAAGCGCTGATTGAACGCAACTATAAGAAACCTCTTGAAACGGCAAAAGACCTTGCAAAGCGCACAGACATTCCTCCTTTTACCCGCATGGCTATGATTATGCAGGCTTGCAGGAACTCTTCTGCAGAATATCTGCGCGAAGATTCTGTTCCTTCGTTTATCGGCGCACAGGAACAGTCCTATCTGCACCAGAAATACCTCAATTACCTGATCTGCGAATTGAAACCGGAGCTGACGGCAATCATTGAACAGGGAATTGAAATCGGGGAAATTCATTTTGAATACCCGGCCGCACTCGCAGAAATCGTACTGATTGTTTTAACGGTAAAACTTGGAAATTCGCTGCTTCCTTCGACTGCAGCAAATATTGAAGAAACAATGCGTGCTTTAATTTCGCTGCTTGAAAAAGGGACGGAAAATCCGCAGGGGTCGCTGAATTTTCTGCTGTCGCTTTGATCTGACGCGCTGATTGGAGCCGGAAGGGCTGGATTTTCTGCTGTTTTGATACGGCATCGAATCACAGCAGCAAAAGCCGGACTTTCTGCCGCCGCTTTGAAACGGCGCTAGATTCTTACACTCGAATAAAAACCGGAGTATAGGGGCAGCTGTCAAAAACCAGCCGCTCCCCTTGATCTCAGTCGAATATCCACATCAGGCACCGCCTTTGCCCTAAAAATATGCATCAAACACCGCCTTTGCTACCGGCACAGCATAAGCACCTCCCGTACCGGCCCCTTCTACGACAACAGACACCACGATATCATCTTTCCCCTCTTTTGACGCATATCCTGTAAACCACGCATGACTGTCTTTTGCACTTGTAAATTCTGCAGAACCTGTTTTTCCGGCTGCGGTATAATTCTGCCCGTTCAAAGATGCAGCGGTCCCGTCTGTAACTACGGCTTTGAGATATTTTTTAATAGTACCGGCTTTTTTCGGAGTCAGAAGCTGTGCATACTCCTGCGGCTCATTTTTCCAGACTCCGGCACCGCTGTAATTAGTCACCTGATCGATGATATAAGGTTTCATCAGCACCCCGTCCTGGTTCACTGCCGCCATAACCAGTGCCATATGATATGGTGTTACCAGTGTTTTTCCCTGTCCAATAGACGTCTGCATGATTTCGCCTTTTGAAGCTCCTTCTTTCAGCGTAAAGCTGCTTTTTTTATATGGAAACTCACACGGAAGCTCCGTATTAAACAAAAGTTTTTCATTCGATGCGGCAAACTTTTTCAGATCCAGGTTCAGACCGATATCTGCAAAAGAAGTATTGCAGGATTTAGCAAATGCAGTTTTTAAATCTTCCCGGCCATGTACGGCATTTCCAAAACAGTGGATGATATTCTCCCCTTCTGTCAGATTTCCCGCACAGTCATACGCATAATTTTTGTAATTCCTGTTCTCCTTCATATATTCTAACAGCGTAAATATTTTAAATGTGGAACCAGGCGGATACAGCCCCTGGGTGGCACGGTTTAAAAGCACAGAAGAGTTTCCTTCTTCTGAAGTAATGCTGTCCCATTCCTGAGCAATCGTATTCGGGTCAAAATCCGGTTTGGATACCATAGCTAAAATTTTTCCAGTAGAAGGCTGCAGCGCCACGACTGCCCCCTGGTAACTGCCAAGCGCCTCGTAAGCTGCTTTCTGCACATTCATATCCAGTGTCGTGACTACTGTATCTCCAATATTTTTCTTATCCTGAATTTCATTCAGTATTTTTTCCAGAAAAAATGCATGGGAACGCAGCAGCTGGAAATTACTGGCTGACTCAATGCCTGATTTTCCATTTGTGCTGAATCCTACTGCATGGGCAAACATCCTTCCATACGGATAATTTCTGGTTTCTGAGCCGTCTGCTGCCGTTTTCGTCTCAGCCAGAACATCCCCCTGGGCAGATACAATATCTCCTCTGATAATCCGCTCTGCAAATGCGTCCTGCCTGGCATTGTATGGACTGTTTATAAATTCCTCGCTCTTTTCAATCTGAAAATAAGCAAAATAAGCAATCATTCCTAAAAACAGTGCCAGAAACAGATACGTAACGACAGCAAATTCCCGGTTTCTTTCTGAATTGTTTATAGCAGTTCCTGAAAGATTGTTCCCGCAGACCTCCCTGCCTCGCAAGTCCTGGTCATCTTTTTTTCTTTTCAGGCGTTTATCCGGATATTCAGACTGTGTCTGGTCTTTCTTAAGCGTCCGTCTGCCAGACTGCCTGCGCTGTTCATCCAGAAATTTCCCTACGTCTTTTTTCCTTTGCTTTTCCTGTAGCGCTTCCCCTTTTTCCATATCCTGCAGATTTCTTCTCATCGGTTACCTCTTCGTCTTCTCTGAGAATATAAATTCCCTGAATAATTGCAAATATCATAAATGTGGCCAGCAGAGAACTGCCTCCATAACTGACCAGCGGCAGCGTGACTCCGGTAGACGGAATGAATTTCGTAACGCCTCCGACTGTTAAAAATACCTGAAATCCATAAGCCGTTCCAAGCCCCAGGGCAAGCAGCTTATAGAACTGGTCATGAATCTGCATGGCAATATTTAAAAACATCAGATAGCAGCTTGCGCAGACCATAATCAGGCAGACGGCAAAAATACCGCCCAGTTCTTCTGAAATAGCAGCAAATACAAAATCTTCTTCAACTATCGGGATTTTTTTCGGCATTCCCTGGCAGAGCCCCATGCCGAACCATCCCCCGGTGCCAATGGCAAACAGTGCCTGGCAGACCTGGTATCCCTCATTATCAATGACGGAAAGCGGATCTTTCCATGCCGTTACCCGCACCCTGACATGGCGGAATAATTTGTATGCAGCAAATGAAGCCGCACTCCCGCCAGCAAGCCCTCCGGCAAAATAAAGCGGATTGCGCGTAGCTGCATACAGCATGACCAGATACGTAATAAAATAAATAAGCGCTGCTCCAAGGTCTTTGGATACTGTTAAAATCAGCACATGCACAGCAGCTGCCACTGTAGTTTTTACTACCTGTGAAAACTCTGTCGAGCGGTGCAGCATAGATGCAGTAAAAAATACAAAAATGATTTTTACAAATTCTGACGGCTGGACTGCGATCCCGGCAATCCTAAACGACAGTTTTGCACCATAGCTGACAGATCCGAGCACCGCCACTGCCAAAAGCAGTGCAATACCTGTGACAGCATACATCCAGGTAAGCCTGTCTAAGAAGTGCAGCTTATGGATAAAAAACGGTATAATCAGTGTAATGGCTGTAGCTGCAGCTGCAATCTCATACTGGCGGACTGCCCGCTCCACATCCAGCCTGTACAAAATAATAAATCCGGCTGCCAGCAGCATGCACATATTATTGACCAAAAGGCCGCTGGCACGTTTATAAATATATTTATAAATTACCAGAATGCAGCAAAGCAAAACAGCCTGCATGACATAAGCGGTCAGTACGTCCGCTGTTTTGCGCACTGTAAAAATGACTACAAAAGCATTTAAGTGTATCAGAAAAATAAGTTTCGTCTGTTTTCTTAATATCCGCTTCTGTCTCCGTTCTGATTTTTTTCTGTTTAGCACTGTAAAGCAGATGAATGTATAACATGCAAATAAAAAAATAATCAGATATTTTGAAATCTCTACAATCAGATTCTCCATAGTCCCTCCTGTGCTGTACCAGGCAGAAGTTTGATCCTGTTTACTCAACACCCCGTTTGTAATGGCCATTCGTATAAGCGCCTGCCACATCTGTCATGTTCACACAGCCCTTATGGAAAAATGCCTCCCTGCATCCAGCAAGAATCTTTTGTACCTTTTGTCTGCTTTCCATCGTAAACCACAGCCTGAAAGCTGCCGGCTGCAGAGGAAGCAGTTCTTCTGCCAGCTGAATCAGTGATAGCGGCTGTGCATTATATATTGTATTGTAACATTCACTGCAGTTATTTCTGACTGGAAACTCTTTGGCATAGCGGTCTTTCAAATAGATAAGTCCTCTCGTCTTTGTACAGCGTCCGGCTGTTTTGCTGACACACTGGGCACTTGTCATAAGCGGTATATGCCCGTAAATAATCAGTTCACTGGACGCCTGAAATCTGGCACGCAGCTCTTTTTTATTCAGTTCGAGCGGTACCGTATCAGATTCCCAGCCTGCAGACAGATAAGCAGCCTTTGCCGTATCCGACCAGGCATACAGGCTGTAATCTAAAACGCAGCGTTTTTTATCTGCTTTTACTGCTTCTAAAAATCCAAGCTCATCAAAATTTTTGACAAGAAAGCCGTCTATCTCACACAGCTTATCATTTTCCCAGAGCTTTTGATAAAACTGCGCCGTTTCCTTTCGAAATACAGAAGGCAGTGCCAAATAAGCCTGTTTTCCAGCCCTTCTGATACTATCTGCATGCTCTTTTAATTGTACCGTAAAATCTTTATGTGTATACATCGCACTGTCTAAATAAATGCGTGAAATAAAATCTTCTTCCAGTACAGCAGAAAGCTGCTGCGGCTCTTCGATTACGGCAGTAAAGCAGAGTTCTTTTGATTCTCTGACAGATGAAGAGCTTCCTGTAAGGTTTTCAGCTTCCATACTGACAGTTTCCGTTAAAACTTTCCGGCGGTAACGGGATAACAGCCTGGCATTTAATTCGTCTAATGCCTTACGGCGCAGCTCGTTTACTGCTTTTTTCTGCAGAAAAATATTTTCATCCATTGTAATGTCCATGGATTCTATCACAAACGGCGTATTACCTGTTTTTGACAGCTGTCCTGCAATCATCTCACGGCTTACTGGCTGGTTCTGCGCTGCCTGAACGCATCCTTCCTCTGCGCCTGCCAGAATGTCCCCGCAGGATACCGAAAGTTTTGCAGGCTGCCCGGTTTTGAAACTGGCCTGCAGACAGACCGGTATCTTTTCCGCAGCATCCAGGCAGGTTTCTGCACCGGCATGCTTCTCGTGATTCGGCCGCCTGAGTGTAAGCATGTCCGCTCCATTGTGCTGCTTATAATAACCGTCCGTAAATCCGCTGCGGTTTCCTGCAAAAAGGAGTTTTTCATAATCCCGGTCCGTTACTTCTGCTTCCCCTGTTTCCATATACCGGTCAATGTACTTCCGGTAAACCGATGTAACGCTGGCTGCATATTCTGCCGACTTCATCCGGCCTTCGATTTTAAAAGAATCAATGCCTGCCTCAATCAGATGCGGAATCTCACGGATTGTGCACAAATCTTTCGGACTGAGCAGATAGCAGTCTGTATCTGATATTCTGTGATGATTTTCATCGAACGCCGTATATGGCAGGCGGCAGGGCTGCGCACACCGGCCTCTGTTTCCGCTTCTGCCTCCCAGCATGCTGCTGAACAGGCACTGTCCGGAATAACAGTAGCAAAGGGCACCGTGTACAAAACACTCCAGTTCGATATCCGACTGTCTTTTGACAGCACGGATTTCCTCCAATGACAATTCCCTGGCCGGAACAATGCGCACTGCGCCAAATCTGCTTAAATAAGAAGCCCCGTAAATGCCGGATACAGACATCTGCGTGCTTGCATGAACCGGCAGATCTGCAAACCACTCGTGAATTTTGCACATAACACCAAAATCCTGTACAATCACCGCATCCAGGCCCTGTTCGTAATACGGCAGCAGATAGTCATAAAGTACCTGCATTTCCTTCTGTTTAAAAAGCGTATTCACAGTCAGATAGAGCTTTCGTCCGTACAAATGCGCATAATCAACTGCCTCAAGCAGTTCCTCTTTTTCAAAATTCTGTGCATAGGCCCTGGCTCCGAACTGGCTGCCTCCTGCATAAACCGCGTCTGCCCCGGCCTGAATCACTGCTTTTAATGTCTGAAATGAACCGGCTGGTGCCAGAAGCTGCGGGCTTTTCCTTTTTTTCATATAATTCTCCATGTATGAATGAAAACAGGGAACAGATTTGAAACAGCCGCGAAATACTGCATGTTATTTCACGGCGGTTTCATAACTCCACCCCCTGCTTTGATTCTGATTTAACGTTTACGTTTTTTTTTCTTGTTTTTCTTTTTCATCTTTTCAGCCTGTTCCTGACGCTGAATCTCCAGAATCTGCCTTGCCAGCTCTCTTAATTCCGGGTCATCCTCTTTCGAAACCTCTGCCATCAGTGAAGAAGCATAGCCGGAAGTATCATCGGCAAAATTTTCCAGTTCTTCACCGCTTGGTGCCAGCAGCTCAGCCAGCTCCTCCTGCGAGAGTTCCGGCATTGTCATGGAAGACTCTTTCACCGGCGCTAACAGCTCTGTCAGTTCCTCTTCGGAAAGCCCTGGCGTCAGAGGAATCACATTCTTAGTCATATGAAACAGTTCTTCCTCTTCCGGCTCATCCTCAGGCAGTTCTTTTTCATTCAGGCTGTTTTCTGATAAAGCATCTTTCTGCGCATCTGTTTTCGGCAGTTCTTCGTCCTTTCGTAATACAGCGTCTGCCTGATTCTGCTCTTTGAGCATGCCATCCGATAACTCCTGAGCAGCATGTCCCTCGGCTGCAGCCGTATCTGCATTTCCTTCGGCTGATGAAGGATCTGCTTCCTGTGTACTGCCTGCAGACTGATTTGTATTTTCTGCGCCGGATGACAGATTTGCTGTATGTATGCTGCCGGAAGCCTGGGTTCCGGCAGATTTTTCCGGTATGGCATCTGCCGCCTGCGAATTTTCGTCAGATGCCTGGCCGGCATTTGTTCCCGATGATGAAAAAGCTGTCACAGATGCATTTTGTGTACCGGCTGAAGGCTGCTGTGCAGCTGCTTTTTCACCAGAAAGCTGCTGGCCTGACTGCGCACCCGAAGGCTGCTGTGCAGCTGCTTTTTCATCAGAAAGCTGCTGGCCCGCCTGTGCACCTGAAGCCTGCTGTGTGTCTGCTTTTTCATCTGAAAACTGCTGGCCCGCCTGCGCACCTGAAGGCTGCTGTGCAGCTGCCTTTTCACCAGAAAGCTGCTGGCCCCCCTGCACACCTGAAGCCTGCTGTGCAGCTGCCGGCCCCCCTGAAGACTGCTCTGTGCCAGGTCTGCCGCCTGAAAGCTGCTCTGCACCCGCTTCATTTAAAAGATGTTTTGCATCTTCGCCAGCTGCAGAACCTCTTTGCGCACGCATGATACCTGAAAGACTCTTTTCCGTCTGGTCACCAGATGTCAGATGCTGTGTCTGCGGCTGGACAGAAGCATCTGCCTGTCCCGCCGGATTCTGTGCTGTCTGGCCTGACTGGAAACCAGGCCTGTTTTCTGGCAGTCTCGCTTCGGCAGCTTTCGAACCCCCTTGATTTGATAACGGAATGCCATCTCCTGCCTGTGCACCGGATTTTTCCTCAGGGTTTTCTTTGAAATTGCGTACCGGCATTTCCTGCCGTGTTCCTGTTTGCAATGCTTTCTGCTTCACACTTTCAGGTTCCTGAAACTGCATATCCGTCTTTTCTAATGCAGCATCAGTTCCTTTGGAATTTATATTTTTCTGTGTGTAATCACCTGCATTTTTGCGTTCAGTCCTAAATAAGGTTCCGCCATTATTTTCACCAGAAGCCTTCCCGGAAACTTCCGCATTAGAAATTTCAGCATTAGAAACTTTATCTTCAAAAACTTCAGCACCGGAAAACTCAGCACCAGAAACTTTATCTTCAGAAATCTCAGCACCAGAAACTTTATCTTCAGAAACTTCAGCACCAGAAACTTTATCTTCAGAAATCTCATCCTCAGACATTTCATCAGATATTTCTGCCATCGCTTCATTCACAGCTTCTCTTAGCTCATTTACTTCCTCTTTGCTTAATTCTACAGGAGTTAAATATTCCTCTTCCGGTATTTCACTGGAATCTGAGCGCTGTGCAGGTGTTTTTTGTGCCTTCTGCTGCGTCTGGTTACGATTTTGAATACTATTTTGAGTTCTGTCTGCCTTTTCAGACTGAGTTTTTTTTCCAGTTTCTTTTTCTTCTTTTTCTGCTTTCGCCGCGCCAAGCAGCGCATCTGCCAGAGTGGCTTCTAGTTTTTCTTTGTTCAGGCGCAGTTCCCGGTTCACCGCTTCAATCTCACGTTTTTCCTGCTGCGTTAAATGAAGCATCTCTTCAAACTGGCGGTTTTTTTCCTCTGCTACTTTCGCATTGTTCAAAAGCAGGCGGTACCGTTCCTCCAGCTTTTTATAGTTTTCCTCAATTGAATGCTCCCTGTCTGATTTCTGGCTTCGCTCCTGGCGTTCCTGAGCCAGCTTATCTAAGAGCTCTTCTACTTTCATCTGGGTATCAACCAGTTCGTGTTTCAGCTCAAACAGCTCTTTTTCAGCTTTTTTATAATTTTCTTCCGCATTTTCATACTGCGACCTTGCCTTAAAATAATCATCTGCAATATTCAGATGTATCAAAATCGCTTTCATATCATTTGGAATTCTGCGGAATTCATCCCGCTCGGTTATTTCAGAAATTTTTGTATTAATATAGGATGCAACATGCTGAAGATATCCCTCTTCCTCATATCCGCTTAATGTATATACTTTCCCTGCAATCATTACATCCGTGCTTTTTTTTGCAGCCATCGTTTCGCATTCTCCTTAATTTCTGTGGTGCCAGGACAGTCTGCGTCCTCCCCCGTTAAAACGCACATCTTACAGAAAGCATTTGTAAGACTCATTTTAACTCTAATTTATTATACAAATTTCTTTAAGGAAAAACAACTACTATTTTACAATTCCAAAATGCTGATAGGCAGAATCTGTAGCCACCCGGCCTTTCGGAGTCCGGTTAATCAGCCCGTTTAAGACTAAAAACGGTTCATAAACATCTTCAATCGTTCCCGAATCTTCTCCAATCGACGCTGCCAGCGTATCCAGCCCCACCGGCCCGCCGGCAAATTTATTGATAATTGTAAGCAGAATATTCCGGTCATTCTGGTCTAAGCCCATTTTATCCACTTCCAAAAGGTCCAGAGAAAAAGCTGCCACCTCTTTTGTAATCTCTCCATTATATTTGACCTGTGCAAAATCCCGGACACGCTTTAACAGACGGTTTGCCAGACGCGGCGTCCCCCTTGACCGGCATGCCAGCTCACAAGCCCCTTCTTGATCTATCCCTACTTCCAGCTTTGCAGCAGAGTGCAGGATAATCGTCTGCAGTTCTTCGACCGTATAAAATTCCAGATGATGAATCACACCAAAGCGGTCACGCAGCGGTGCAGACAAAAGCCCTGCCCTTGTAGTCGCTCCTACCAGCGTAAAATGAGGCAGATCCAGCCGGATTGACCGTGCCGAAGCCCCTTTTCCAATCATAATGTCTATGGCATAATCTTCCATTGCCGGATATAAAACTTCCTCCACCTGCCGGTTTAAGCGGTGGATTTCATCTACAAACAGAATATCCCCCTCCTGCAGGCTGCTTAAAATCGCAGCCATCTCCCCCGGCTTTCCAATGGCAGGCCCGGATGTAATTTTCATATGCGTGCCCATTTCATTTGCAATAATTCCGGACAAAGTGGTCTTTCCAAGGCCCGGAGGCCCGAAAAAAAGCACGTGATCCAAAGATTCTTTCCGCTGTTTTGCCGCTTCAATATATACCTTTAGATTCTTCTTTGCCTTCTCCTGTCCGATATATTCATCCAGTGTCTGCGGGCGCAGACTCTTTTCCACTACAATGTCTTCGTCCTGCATTTGTGTGGAAATAACCCGTTTTTCCATGCTGCGCATGTCCTTTCCTGATGATTTAGTTTATAAGTTCTTTATTTTTAAGCCACCCGGCATCCGGGAATTCTGCATCCCCCTATACCAAAGCCATATTTTTCAGCGCCAGCTTCAGCAGCTGTTCTGTTTCCATATCCGGCGTAATTTCAATGCCGTCCAGTGCCCGGAATGCCTCTGCAGACGAATATCCCAATGCTGTCAGCGCCATAACCGCCTCCGCTTTCACGCCGGATGCGTCTGACTGCATATCTTCTTCCTGCAGATGCGCCATTTTCTGGTCAAACGCATCTTCCAGAGAAATCTTGTCTTTCAGCTCCAGAATCAGCCTTTTAGCTGTTTTAACACCGATGCCCGGCGTTTTTGCAATTGTTTTTGAATCGTCTCCCAGAATAGCAAAACGTAAGTCGTCGGTAGTCATTACCGATAAAATGGCTAGTGCATTTTTAGGTCCGACACCGCTTACACCCAGCAGCAGCTTAAAAATATTCAGTTCATCTTTGGAAAGGAAGCCGTAAAGTGTCATGGCATCCTCCCGCACCTGCAGCCAGGTGTATATTTTTACCGTCTTTCCAGTCAGCGGAAGACGGTTTAAAACCTGTCCCGGCACAAAGACATGCCAGCCAATGCCGGATACGTCTATTACTATACTGTCTTTTTCAATATCGGCTAACCTGCCTTGTATATAGGATATCATAAATTCTCCTTATTCATCAGATCCGGCGGCAGACGCAGCAGAATCTCCTGTGCCGCAGCCCCGATTAAAATTCCGGTGACCACTCCTGCTGCTAACAGCAGCGGATAGTACAAAAACAGGTTCCTGTTTTCCACAACGGCTGCCGCCACGGTAATCTGGGCTAAATTGTGCGCCGCGCCTCCGGCCGCACTGATAGAAATGATTTTAAATCTGCCGGTCCGCTTTAGCAGCAGCATACATAAAAAGCTAAACACGCCGCCAGCCAGGCTGTATAATATGCTGAACAGATTTCCAAACAGCAGCCCCGCAAGCAGAATCCGAAGCATAGAAATCAGAAATGCACTTTTAGCCCCCATATAATACAGCATTAAAATTACAACAATATTTGTAAGCCCCAGCTTTACACCCGGAATTCCAAAATAAAACGGAATCAGAGATTCAATATAACTGCAGATCAGAGCCAGTGCCAGAAACAGGCCGTAAAATGCTGTCTTTTTCATAATTCGACTCCTTGTCAGCTGCTAAAAACCTGATTTTTATACCTGCATATTTACCTGGAAACAGAATCGAGTCCGCCGGATGTTTCTCCCATCACTTCCACAACAATCTCGTTTGGCAGGCATACAATCGTCTCTCCCTGCCTGGAAACTGCTTTCTGATGCATACACAGTCCGTCCGGACAGTCTGCTTTTATCATTTTTGCTTCCTTTCCTGAAATCTGAAGGACATTGGTAACAGGGCCTCCTTTGACTGGAGCAATCAGAATCTCGTCTTCTTCTGACAGAGAATACGTGCCGTACACCTTCCCGTCTGCCGTCACCCGGACAGACGCTCCGCCTTTTCTCTGAAAAAAAAGGACAGGAAAAAGGCTGACGGCCCCTGCAAGCAGCAGAGCTGCGATCAAAAGCAGATCCGGCTTTGCGATTCTTTTTCTGTCAGTCTGCGGTTTTTCCATAATAATAAAATCCCTTACACTCTTCCAGCCGTACCGTAACATATGTTCCAATCATATCCGGCGTTCCAGGCAGATGTACCACCGAATTATTATCCATTTTTCCTGTCACCATGGAAGCATCATGGTCATTGACGCTTTCGATTAATACTGTCTGTAGCGTACCAGTCAGTTCTTCTGCCTTTTGGGACGCAATCGCCTGAACCTCCTTCAGCAGCCGGTCAAAGCGGTCTTTTACCGTTTCCTGAGGAACCTGGTTTTCCATTTCTGCTGCCGGAGTCCCGGTCCGCTTTGAATAAATAAATGTAAATGCAGATTCAAATTTTACTTTTTTAACAACATCCATTGTTTCCAGAAAATCTTCTTCTGTTTCTCCCGGAAATCCTACAATAATATCCGTTGTAATAGCAATCCCCGGTACTGCCTTTCTCACTTTATCTGCAAGCTCCAGATAAGCTTCCTTATTATAATGGCGGTTCATTGCCTGGAGTATTCTGGAACTTCCCGACTGCAGCGGCAGATGCAGATGATGACAGACTTTTGATGAATGCTTCATGACATCAATCAGCTCATCCGATAAGTCTTTTGGGTGTGAAGTCATAAAACGAATCCGTCTGATCCCGTCAATTTTTTCCACTTCCTGCAAAAGCTTCGCAAAAGTAACCGGTGTCTCAAGCGTTTTTCCATAAGAATTCACATTCTGCCCCAGCAGCATAATTTCTGTAACCCCATCGGCTGCAAGACGCTCAATCTCCCGCAGGATATCCTTCGGCTCACGGCTTCTCTCCCTGCCGCGGACATACGGCACAATGCAGTAACTGCAGAAATTATTGCATCCAAACATAATATTAACGCCAGACTTAAAAGGAAACATGCGTCCTGACGGAAGCTCTTCAACAATCTGGTCCGTTTCCTGCCATACATCTGCTACCATCTTGTCCGACTCGTTCATCTGCGCTAACAGTTCCGCAAATTTATAAATATTATGGGTTCCAAATATCAGGTCTACAAAACGGTAACTTTTTTTCAGCTTTTCTACCACTTTTTGTTCCTGCATCATACAGCCGCACAGCGCAATCTGCATAGCCGGGTTTTTCTGTTTCAGTTTATGCAGATATCCAAGCCTTCCGTACACTTTATTGTTGGCATTTTCCCGTACCGTACAGGTATTATAAATTACAAAATCCGCCTCCTCGTTTTCTGCAGGAACATAACCGGCTGTTTCTAAAATCCCGCATAGCTTTTCCGAATCCCTGGCATTCATCTGGCAGCCGAATGTCTGAGTAAAAAAACATGGACGGCGGCCGTTTTTCTTTTCAAACTCCCGGACCTGCTCCCGGCATTTTGCCATAAAGTAATATTGACGGGCAGGTTCCTCTATAGGCGGCCCGGCATAAAGATCTATTTGATCTAAGTCGATTTCATTATACATTTTCCTTGATTTTCTTCCCTTTCTAACTATATACACAAACGAAGTATTTTTTTACCATACAGCCTTATGGCTCAAACGGGGTGCTGCCCGTTTCCTTTTAATCCCAGCTGACTGCCTCATGAAATATCGTACCATTTACCGCCCTGTCTTTCCCGTCCGGCTTTTACCGCTTTTAATTCTTCCGGTCCAGGAATCACTTCAGGCACAAATTAAACAGAAAAAACTCCTTTTTCAGTAACCAGATAATTCATCCGGACATCCCATGCATCTGTCTGAAGCCTGTCCACAGTCTGGCATTCATACGCACATCCAGCCAGGCAGCAGCTTTTACGGACAAAATACCGGTCATAATAACCCTTGCCATATCCGAAACGGCCGCCCTGGCGGTCAAATACAACTCCTGGAACAAAACACAGCTCCGGCTCCCAGTCTGCGGGTTTTTTCCCTTTTATATCCGGCTCCATTACATGAAAGCTGCCTTCGGAAAACTCTGATAAATCTGTCACCTCATAAAACTGCATGCTGTCTTTTACTGTCTTTGGAAATGCTGCCCGCTTTCCTTTTGACAGCGCATCTTCAATTACAGGCAGCAGGGACACTTCATTCCCTAACGGATAATAAAAAAATACAGCTGCAGCCTTTTGATAGCATTCCCATGAAAGAACCTCTTTTGAAATCCGGTCAGATAACAGCTCTGCCAGAAAAGGAGGCATATCAGCCCTTCTTTTTTTATACCGGCTGCGGACCTGGTTTCTATTCCGTGTTAACACCTGTTCGCCAGTCTGTATGTTACTCTGAGCCTTGTGATTCATCATCCGTCAGACCGAACGGATTTTCCGTTATATTTCTCACCAAGGTTTACAATCGTTCCGTCTTCCATTTGCATATCTATATTATTTAACTGGCTGCGCAGGCTGCTGCGGACAGACGCAATGTAACGGCTGCGCAGCATCTGCTGTTCTTCCTTTTCTGCATCCGTCAGGCCTTCTGCTTTCGATTTGTGATATAATTCATTGATTCGGTTAATATTTAAATCTGGCATTTTTATTCTCCCTTTTTAAAATATATAGTGGATTTTAACATATCTGAATAAAAAAAACAAATGTTTTGGTAAAATTAGATGCTGATTAACCGGACGCTGGGAAGAGACACTTTTTCCTTTTTCTGTGACTCTGGAGAACAGTTAGAAATTCTTAATTTTCTGCCTCATACCCAGGATTTGGGGCTCACTGCCTGCCGCCGCTGAAAACCTGGAAGCCCCAAAAGGTGCCTGCCAGTGCCGCTGCATAATGCATGCCGTAACGCCAG
>CAJTVR010000044.1:0-4576 GCA_910580075.1 uncultured Eubacterium sp.
GCCTGTTCCTGTCTGTCTGCCCCGCTGTCCGGCGTCCGAGAGGCCGCGTTCTCTGTCTCCGCCCGTCAATCCGGCGTCCGAGAGGCCAAAAAAGTATCCAGTCCTAAGCAGGCCATCCCCCTTCCAGTAAATTTGTCGTATGTTTTTTTAGAAAAAAATTGACTATTATCTTCCAACGGGCTATAATAGAATACATCTATGCATAAATTACCAGTCAGACATGCCAGAACAAACAAAACATGCCAGACATGCTTAGACAGAGTAAGAAACCGCAAGCCGGCTGGAGGAATTTAAAAGATGATAAGAAGCATGACAGGTTTTGGCAGATATGAAGCTGTCAAAGATAAAATGAAAATTGCAGTGGAAATGAGAGCTGTGAATCATAGATATCTGGATATCAGCATCAAGATACCAAAGAAACTCAGTAATTTTGAAAGTGCAATCCGTACGATTTTAAAAGAATACGTCCAGAGGGGGAAAGTGGACGTTTTTGTAACATACGAAGATTTTTCAAAAGCTGGCAGTGCTTTGCGGTACAATGAGGCCGTGGCTGAAGAGTATTTAAAATATATGCGTCATATGGCAGATACGTTCAGGCTTCAGGATGATGTGACAGTCAGTGTTCTTTCGCGTTTTCCGGATGTATTTACAATGGAAGAGCAGGAATCTGATGAAAACGAATTAAAGGAAGTCTTAGAGCAGGCAGTCCGCGGTGCTGCTGAGCTGTTTGTCGATTCCCGCCAGAAAGAAGGAGATAATTTAAAAAATGATCTTACTGGCAAGCTTGACGAGATGCTTAAAAATGTGCAGTTTATTGAAGAACATTCCCCTCAGATTATCGAACAGTATCATGAAAAACTAAAAGCCAGGGTAAAAGAGCTGCTGGAAGATAAGCAGTTAGATGAAGGCCGTATAGCGGCAGAAGTTACGATTTATGCGGATAAAATCTGTGTGGATGAAGAAACAGTCCGGCTGCGCAGCCATATTGAGGCTGTGAAAAAAGAACTGTCCCAGGGCGGCAGCGTGGGCAGAAAACTGGATTTCATTGCACAGGAAATGAACAGGGAAGCAAATACAATCCTGTCTAAGGCTAACGACCTGGCAGTTTCTGACACCGGAATTGAATTAAAGACTTCCATAGAAAAAGTCCGGGAACAAATTCAAAATATCGAATAAAGGTGGCAGAGTATGTCGAAGTTAATGAATATCGGGTTCGGGAATGTTGTAAATACAGATAAAATTTTATGTATCATAACTCCGGATTCAGCACCTGCAAAGCGTCAGATTCAGCGTGCAAAAGAGGAAAACCGCCTGATTGATGCGACCCAGGGCCGCCGTACAAGAAGTGTGATTTTTACAATGAATCAGATGATCATAATATCTGCTCTGCAGCCTGATACGCTGACGGGCCGGTTTGATGCCGGACAGCCTGCGCCAGGCAGCGGAATATGACTCTGTGTAAAAGAAATGAAAAAGTGACAGGTTTTGAAAGGAGATTTAAAAATGATACATCCATCTTATGTAGAATTAATGCAGGTTGTGAATAATGACCAGACAGAAATCGGGGAGGAACCTGTAATTAACAGCCGTTATTCGATTGTCATTGCTACTGCAAAGAGGGCAAGACAGATTATTGGCGGCGATGAGCCGATGATTGCAAAATCCGGCGGCAGAAAACCTCTGTCGGTGGCGGTACAGGAACTGTACGAAGGCAAAGTAAAAATTGTCGGAGAGGATGATACGATTGAAGAAATCACAGATAAAGTAAGGATGGCTGAAATCAAAGACAGCAGGGATACAGATACTTCCGGAATACTGGAAACAGAAGATATGACAGAGATGCCGGAACTGTCAGATATGTCTGATATGATAGAAATGCCGGAAACGGATGCAGATGAATCAGATAAATGGAACCAGCAGATTTCCCGGCTGCCAGAGGATAGCCAGGCAGAATCAGAAAATACCACCAGAGCGAACTATTCGCAAATAGGCTGAGGCTGTGCCGCTGCACGGCCTCTTTTACAAGGAGTAATGTTTAAATGGAAACAGCTATGCGCAGTATTTTTTTTGTATCGCTTGGATGTGATAAAAATCTTGTAGATTCGGAATTTATGCTGGGAATGCTGCAGGAGAATGGTTTTTCGATTACCTGTGAAGAATCGGAAGCAGATGTGATTATCATTAATACCTGCTGCTTTATCAATGACGCAAAAGAGGAAAGCGTTAATACCATTTTAGAAATGGCTGAACATAAAAAAAACGGATCCTGCAAAGCGCTGATTGTAACAGGCTGTCTGGCACAGCGGTATCAGAAAGAAATCCGTGAAGAAATCCCGGAAGTGGATGCCGTCTTAGGGACAAATTCCTATGACGATATTGTGCATGCGCTGGCACAGGTGCAAAACGGCAGTTCTTATGAAAATTTTCATACGCTGAAAGGACTCCCGCATCTGACAGCCAGACGCAGTATTACAACTGGCGGACATTTTGCGTATCTAAAAATCGCAGAAGGCTGCAGCAAGCACTGTACTTACTGTATTATTCCGTCCATTCGCGGGGCATACCGCAGCGTTCCAATGGAAGAACTGCTTGCACAGGCCAGGGAGCTTGTTAATGCCGGTGTAAAAGAGCTGATTTTAGTGGCACAGGAAACTACGGTTTATGGATCTGACCTTTATGGCGAAAAATCATTGTATCGTCTTTTGGATGAAATGAACCGGATACCGGGACTTGTCTGGATACGCATTATGTACTGCTATCCGGAAGAAATTGATGACGGCCTGATTGCTGCTATTAAGCGGAACGATAAAGTATGCCGCTATCTGGATATGCCGCTGCAGCATGCGGACGACGATATTTTACGGCGTATGGGGCGAAAGACAGACAGCCAGAGTATCCGCCGGATTGTAGAAAAGCTGCGCAGGGAAATCCCGGATATCTGTCTGCGCACAACCGTTATCTGCGGTTTTCCGGGTGAAACACAGGCACAGCATGAAAAGCTGATGGAATTTATAAACGAACTGGAATTTGACCGTCTGGGAGCATTTACCTACTCGCCGGAAGAAGGGACACCTGCAGCGGAATTTCCAGACCAGATTGATGAAGAGACAAAGCTGGCCTGGCAGGAAGAGGTCATGGAGCTGGAACAGGAAATTATTTTTGACAAAACTGCCGGCATGAAAGGACAGACCGTCTGGGCATTTATCGAAGGGAAGCTGGCCGGGGAAAACGTATATGCAGCAAGAACTTACCGGGATGCGCCGGATATTGACGGTTATGTATTCATTACCGGTGCGCAGACGGAACTTATGACAGGTGATTTTGCCAGAGTACGCATTACAGGCTCTATGGATTATGACCTGACGGCAGAATTGATTTAGCAGTAAAGACTCTGCAGTAAAAGGAGATGTCTTATGAATTTACCAAACAAACTTACCATGTTCCGGGTAATTTTAATCCCGTTTTTTGTAGTATTCCTGCTTGCGCCGGATATTTCGGAAAATGGACAGTATATTGCAGTGGCTGTATTTATCATAGCAAGCCTTACCGATTTGTTTGACGGAAAAATTGCGCGCAAATATAATCTGGTAACTAATTTTGGCAAATTTATGGACCCGCTGGCAGACAAGCTGCTGGTCTGTTCGGCATTAATCTGTCTGGTCGAAATGGACAGGCTTGCTGCATGGATTGTCATTGTAATTATTGCCAGGGAGTTCATTATCAGCGGATTCAGGCTGATCGCAGCAGAGCAGCAGATTGTGATCGCAGCCAGTTACTGGGGCAAATTTAAGACCACATTTCAGATGCTGATGATTATTGTCCTGATTCTGGATTTTGACAATGTGGCTTTTCAGATGCTGGGTATCATTCTGACCTATGTGTCACTGGCGCTTACTGTTATATCACTGGCGGATTATCTTTATAAAAACAGGGATGTTATAAAAGGAGAAAAATAATATCACTTGTAAACAGGAGGGAATGGCAGCATAGACTGCCAGCTGGAATATGATGAGCACAGAACCGGAAATAAAATTTGAAAAAGAATATTCACTGGAAGAACGCGCTGCAGCATTATTAAAACAGCGCGGATTAACGGTAACAACAGCAGAATCCTGTACCGGCGGGCTGCTTGCGGGGCGTCTGATTAATGCGGCGGGAATTTCTGAGGTATATAAAGAAGGATACATTACGTATTCCAATGAAGCAAAAGAAAAACTGCTTGGTGTGTCCCATGAAACACTGGAAAAATACGGCGCTGTCAGTGAGCAGACAGCAATAGAAATGGTGCAGGGCGCGGCAAAGCAGGCAGGAGCACAGGCTGCACTTGCGACAACCGGCATTGCAGGACCGGATGGCGGTACACCGCAGAAACCGGCAGGTCTTGTATATATCGGCTGCTATGTAGATGGCGTTACCATTATTGAAGAACACAGATTTGCCGGGGAGCGTGCACAGGTGCGGAATATGTCTGTAGAAAGGGCTCTTGTTATGTTAGAGCAGGCTTTGCTCAGCACATCCCATATGGAACCTGCTTTGAACGGTTAAAAATCAAGACAGAAAAAGGAAGAGTTTATGA